>NZ_JAUBRB010000013.1:0-125370 GCF_036701585.1 Microcoleus sp. POL10_C6
GAGCTGGGTGCGGTGAAAGTCGCACGCCCAGATCTAACTGAGAGGGGCGGGGAATAATATCCCCCCTCGACTCAACCTGTTTCCGAACGTCAAGCTTGTGCTGAACGATTTGTATGAGATGGAAACAAAAGTGTTGAGTGATGTTGAGTTGGGTGTTCTCACCTTGTGCTCACGCCTGTGACTAAACCTTGCAGCAGTTACGCATCGTCACAGAACTATAAGGGCTTGTGGCAGGTTCATCAAACTGGATAAGGTTAGCAATCGCTACAAGATTTGGAGCAGCTTTCCAAGCGTCTAAGTCTTCAAGATAGCGAATCCCGTATTCGTTTACCGGAACTCTGCTAGCCGACGATCTGGTTGCAGTTGAGCACACACTGGGTTCAATGCGAACTGTTCGGTTGTTACTTTCATAGCTGCGACAGCAAGAGTAAAGCATCGGTACAAAAACTTTACTTTGGACTTTCCCTATCACACTTCACTCTTAAGATAGATGACTAAAACTTAAAGGTTTTAAGAAAGATTATTTATGTTAGATCCGCTTTGAATCTAGTTTTACTTCCACCCTTGCGATTACCTTGGTCGCCGGCAAAGGAATTGAACAGGCAGCTTCGGAAGTAATAAATTTTATTGCGAAACTATTTTAGTTGATCAATTTTTTTTCCATCACCAAAATCTTATCTTACTCTTGTAGTAGGTCGGCTCTGTGGTCATAGCCGATGCTCAAAAAGCGAAGAATATCCTTGCCTATTTAATATTGTTTTTAAGGTGAAAGAGATGACAGATTCTCAGATAGCCAGTCCTGAAATACTGGCACCTCCTCATAGACGATTAGCCCTGGGTCTTCCGGCGTGGCTGGTGCTAATCTGTATCATTGCTTTTACCGCGCTACTGGCAGCAGGGGCTGCCATCTGGAAAAATGCTCCCCCTTTACCCGATGTGATCCAGTCTCCAAAACAGGAGATTGTGATCACAAAAGCACAGATTCAGGATGGTCAAGCCACCTACCTAGCAAGGGGTGGTCAGCACATCGGCAGTATTTGGGGACATGGTAGCTACCTCGCCCCCGACTGGACAGCAGATGTATTGCATCGCTGGGGATTAGCCACCGCCGGGGTTTTGCACAACAATGACCCAGCGATGAGCCAGAGTGATTTAGAAGCATTGCCTGCACCAGAACGGGCGGCTTTACAAGCGAGAATCAGTGAGCAATTCAAAACCAATCGTTATGACCCGAACACCCATGAATTGCTGCTGACCGATGCTCAGACACAAGGACTAAAACAAGTCTTTGCGGACTATGAACACCTGCTGACCTACGGTTCCGTCATCCACTCGATTCCGCATGGCTGGTTTAAAGAGCCATCCCAGATTCATGATGTCACGGCGTTCTTTGCCTGGACTGCCTGGGCCGCTGCCGCCAATCGCCCCAACGCGACTTTTTCCTACACCGCCAATTGGCCCCACGACCCCCTGATTGGAAATGAACAACCCGGACAATTCATTCTGTGGTCAATCATTTCCGTGGTGCTGCTGATTGCCGGAACCGGTGGATTTCTACTGCTTTACTTGACTCGTGAAAGTGTAGACGATCTCCAGTCGGTCACCACTCGTCCCACCGTGCGAATCCCGACGGCCAGCCAGAAAACCACCTCACTCTTTTTTGGTGTGGCAATGGCACTATTCATGGTGCAAATGGCGATGGGAATGGTAACGGCACACTATGCCGTTGAAGGCGATAGTTTTTATGGCATTCCCCTAGCACAATTTCTTCCCTATGCGGCATCCCGCACTTGGCACGTGCAACTGGCGATATTTTGGATTGCTACCTGCTGGTTAGCTGCAGGACTTTACTTTGCGCCACGCTTTGGAGGCATTGAACCGAAAGGTCAGGCGGTGGGAAACCTGGTGTTGTTAGGTGCTTTGACCGTTGTAGTCGTGGGTTCCCTTGTGGGGTCATGGGCTGCCATTCAAGGGATTCTTGGCGTTGAAGATAGCTTTATGTGGGGGCATCAAGGCTATGAGTATATTGAGTTAGGGCGGGTCTGGCAAGTTCTCCTGATTGTAGCGATGGTGTTCTGGCTATTCCTGATGTACCGTGCCTTCCGTCCGGCTTTACAACAGGAGAAAAGCCCGACAGGATTAAGTCACTTTTTCCTCTACAGTGCGATTACGATTCCCCTGTTCTACTCGGTGGGACTGTTCTACACAAACCGGACTCCGTTGAGTATTGCCGAATACTGGCGCTGGTGGGTGGTGCATCTGTGGGTAGAAGGCTTTTTTGAAGTGTTCGCCACGGTGGTGATTGCCTACTTATGTAGTGAGTTAGGCTTCTTGAAAAAGTCCTCAGCATTACGGGCAACTTATCTGACCACAATCCTCTACTTGGGTAGTGGTGTTGTGGGAACGCTGCACCACCTGTATTTTTCGGGGACTCCGGTGTTTATTGCGGCAATTGGGTCGGTGTTTTCTGCCCTGGAGGTGATTCCCCTCACCTTGATTGGCTTTGAGGTGTTGCAAACGCTGAAGCTTTCACGGGAGGCGGAAGGTTTCTATCGCTGGCCCCTACGGTTCTTTATTGCTACATGCGTTTGGAATTTGGTGGGGGCAGGGGTGTTTGGTTTCCTGATCAACCCGCCGAGTATTCTCTATTACTCCCAAGGCTTGAATACAACCGCTATTCACGCGCATGGAGCGTTGTTTGGGGTGTATGGGTCGCTGGCGTTAGCACTAATGTTGTTTGCCCTGCGCGAATTTACGCCGGAATCGGTATGGAATGAGAAGCAGCTAAAGTTCTCGTTCTGGTTCCTGAATATTGGTTTGGTGGTGATGCTGCTATTTGGGCCGATTCCGAATGGTTTTTACCAGCTTACCCAGTCGATCAATTACGGAACTTGGTATGCACGGGGTGAAACGGTGATGGGTTCCCAATGGATGCACTGGACGGTTTGGACAAGGGTTCCTGGTGATGTGATCTTTTCTGTTGGGGCGTTGGCAATGTTTATCTTCGTGGTGCGAGCGATTATTGCGATTTTCCGCACTCCCAGTCTACCAAGTCAGGAAAAACCTTATCCCACTGAAGGCTAAATCTGGTTTTTTAGCTTCAGGATTGTGGTCAAATTTTTGATTTTCTTGAGAATCCTCGAAATTTTATTTCGGGGATTTTTCTTTCACAAAGCTGACTTTAATGTTTAGGTTTTCTCGCCACACATTCGATACTTTGTTTTTAAGAGGGCGATTATTCGAGATCCCTCATGAGCGCGAGCGATGACTATAGGAAAGCAGCGATCGCCGACAAATCACGTCCTTACCCTGCTACACATCACCCGCACCGCATTTTGGTACGGTTGGCAACACCGCCGATACTTCCCCCGACGCTCACACGCCAGCAGAGTTCACTCGGCAAGCTCATCATGGCGTTGCCAGAGCATTTTCGGTTTCTAGGAATAGCTTTGTACGGTTTTCTTCAATGCGAAGTATCCCGATTGTTTCGCACTAATTCTGGCAAATACGACTAACCAAGTGGGGTTATCCTGACTGTTCCTCCCACTTAGAAAGCGGCATCATGATAACTGTAAGCAATGAGCTTCAACCCAAACATTTCTTATAAAGCATTACCTTTGAGGTGACACATTATGTTGATGCGCTACTGGCAACCCTTCACAGAAATTGAAACCATCCGCGAGCAACTCGATAAAGTATTTGACCAACGGACAGCAACGAGAGATAACTCAGAAGCCACTTGGATGCCAGCTCTAGAATTGGTTGATGCTGGGGACAATTTCCTATTAAAAGCGCAACTGCCTGGAATTGACCCCAAAGACATTGACGTTCAAGTCACTCGCGAAGCAATTTCTATCTCTGGCGAACGTCGTTACGAAAACACAGACGAAAAATCTGGCTACGTCCGCTCAGAATTCCGCTATGGCAAATTCCACCGGGTGCTTCCCTTGCCCGCACACATTCAAAACGACTCTGTGCAAGCTGAGTACAAAGATGGCATTCTAACGCTAACCCTGCCCAAAGTGACTGAAGCTCGCAATAAAGTCGTCAAGATTAACTTAGCCGAAATTGCTGGAACTCCAGCGACTCCCGCTTTGGAACAGGCTAACCAATAACGATGGGGTAAGCGTGTTTAGTGGTGAACTCAGTACGCAGAAAGGCTGTGCTTAATTGAGTGAGGTCAATTTTCCTTTCATTGAGCCTGATTGGATTTATCTAACAACAACGGAACTGGAAAAGTTGATACCGGGAGCGACCATTGCTCTCGGTATTCTTTATGTAAAAAAGCCGAGCGAAAAGTTAGCTACAAATGCCGTGAACTGACGCTGATTCCAGTTAGTCTGTCAAAATATTTCACGCTTGTCGGCACCAATTTTATTGAGTCTGCTCTCGCAGAGAGAGCATTGGCGATCGCCGGACAGCATCAGCTTATCTGTGGTAAAGTAGCACAGCTAGACAGACCCTGCCAGCTCAAGCGCAATAGTTAAAGCGTCTCAACCAGGTGATACATCAATTCCGAAAAGCGGCCCGATTTGATGTGAGTAAAGCATCTGTCCAACAACTGATTATTTTCTACTTTCCCAATTCCTTAATCGATAATTAGCCAATGAATATCCATACCCTCTTGAGCCAAACCGAACGCCAACGGGTAAGCGATGGAGCTGTTTTACCCATCTTGAGCGGCTGCGAATCCTCTATGAGGCAATTGGTGCTGTTCTTGCCACAATTGGGAGATTTCGACAGCCTTGAATATGCTTGGTGGTTGCAGCGGGACGCTCAACGGCTTGAAACACGAGGGATAGCAATCCGAGCTGTGGGAATTGGCTCGCTCTCCTCGGGTCAGCGATTCTGTGGCTATACAGGATTTCCTGCCGACTGTTTGTTTGTAGATCCCAGTGCCCAACTGCACCAAAAACTTGACCTGTATCCAGGTTTATCGTTAAAACTACCCGGTTTATCGGCTGCTATGAATGCTTACCTCAATCTATTGTTCATGTGTTCCGGGATTGGTAGCCCTGGCACTCTGGCAGAAGTATGGAGAGGATATCGAGGCGACGCAAGAGCACCTCAATTAATTGGTGATGATGAAATTATTCAGGCTTTCCCTCTTCCACCCCTCAAAGGCTCCACTTTCCGGTGGGCAGGTGGCAAAGGTTTCCAGCGTCCATTTGAATTGGCAACTATGCGGCTGCGGAATATGGGAGAAGTGCTGAGTAATTGGAAAACCTATGTTCCAAATGCTGCTTATCTCACTCAACGAGGTGCAACTTTCTTGTTTAATGCTCAGGGAGATTTAATTTACGAGCATCGAGATCGCGCCATCCTTGGTTTCGCTGCTGATATGAGCAATCCCCTGACATTTCTCTCAGAAATGGTGGGTGATGGAGACTCGCTGGGGCAGGGCGATATGCACTAACTACCGCCCTTATGGTGTGCGGCTGGCAGGGGGTAAGAGCGGTCGATAGCGAATGGGCATGGGCTTACGGATAGGGGGATTCATGCGATCGTACTCAATCCCATCATTGCTGCTGGCAATTTCTTGCTTACCATATTCATCCTGTTCCTCCAGAGTCCAACGGGAGCACCTCTCCTTTCCAATTGAACTCTACCCAACCATGTCGCCCCGGTTCTTCCCGCCCTTGTCCGTCAACTAGCAAATGCACAAAGTAAAGTTGATTGGTTGGCTCAAGACCACCAAGAAACCAGTTATCGTCAATCTCCGCCTTTACGTTAGCTTCATCAAATTGAATGCCAACTTGTGAAAGCGTAGCCATCGCCATTTGCCTTAAAGTTGCCTGATCCATCCCCTTTTCCTCGTGATTGAGAGATGTCAACCGCAGCCACTGAGGCTGTGAACTTCCTCACCCCTAACATTACTAAAAACCCAAACCAAAACCCCAACCCGCCCCGCCCTGCCCAAACTCCCTGAATGCGAAATCTTGTAAGGATTCAGGTCTGAAAGAAGGGAATAAGCTCAGGCCGAGCCAAGTCACAAGAATGGGCCTCTAGAGCCTCACGGAAAAAAGCCATTACTGAACGAGCTTGAAAACGACAGGTTTGAATCACACTCAGCAGATTAGCCGTTTCCTCAAATCGTTTCATCGAACGAGAGCCGCCAGAAACTTTCCGTTTCGTGACAGCTAGCCGTAGGGAACGTTCTGCTAAATTATTATCAGGAGGCACCGAGGGGTCATCCAGAAAATACCACCACTGTTTTGCCTTATCCCGTAAGGATTTGAGTAACAAACCTGCCGCATAACCAACTTGGTTCAACCAAGTGGCAAGGGCTTTATTCAATCGTATTTTGAAATCCTCAGCCCAGGAGTCGTAGATAAGTTGCTCCTTCGTCTTTCGCCAGGACTCATGGGATCTAAAAGCTTCATCAATTAATGACAGAAATATTTGAGCGACTGCTGCATTATTATTGTGGCCCGGAAGTCCCAGCACTTTCTTGAAATGCCGCCGTAAATGAGCCAGACACTTCTGTTGGGCGGAGACTTTCCCACCATTATAAACGCTGAAATCATCTGAGCTTAAGACTCCAGCAAATTCTTTACCCAGCATGGTTTCTAGTTCCACACGGCCCCTGGTATCTGCGGCATGAAATAAACAGAATCCTTCTCCACTAGCCGTCCATAGCCATTCTTTAACCCCCATCACACACGGGGGGCGTTTCATCTACATGAACGTTTGATTGTAGAGGTGTCCATTCCCACAGTGCTTTGAGCGCTGGTTTGACTGCTGCTGCTACTCGTTGATTGGTTTTTTGGAGTGTTCCTACTCCTACTTCAATCCTGCCGAGTTCCCACAATAACGAGCGTCAGCTTGGAGTAGGAAAGATGCCCATAATTGCCAAGCCAGACTAAGAGTGCTTGGAGATTAACGCTCAAGTCAAGTCAAGGAACTATTCAAGCGGGGTGGTTCTCCTCTGACTACTGCACCACATTCTAGGCATTTACACGATTGTGTCTGATATTCGACGACTTCAATTGGTTTTGCTACTAGACTTGCTACTTGCGGTCTGTGGATGTTAATTACTTCACTTAATTCTTGACTACCACAATTTTGACAGATGTTGGGTGAGCTAATTTCTGTTCTGTCTACTCGTCCAAACCCTTTTCGGGTTTTTCCCTGATGACCCGGTTGTCCGCCTGGTTTCTTTTTTGGGTCTGCTTCTGGTTTGACTGTTGGTTTCTCTGGTTTTTGGAGTAGATCCGTTGATGGGGGTTTGGATGAAGTCTGACTGGTGGTTCGACTTTTGCCCGTAGCAATCGCTAGTTTTTCTTGCAATTGTGCAATGATTTTTTGCAGCCCCAGTACCATTTCTACCAGTTCAGCTTGGCTCCACTGCTCGATTTCGGTTTTTTCTTTCTGTCTGGTGGCTGCGGGCTTTTTCATTTGTTTATTTTACCAGCTTTTGACACTTAAGTCTTTTTTGACCTGAATCCTTACGAAAACACAAAATATTTGGCAGATGAATGACAACTAGAGAGTTCATATTTGGCTAGATTTAAGGCAATCAGACTGGCATTAAAATGAAAATCAAGCGGTGGTAAATGACGAGCTTGATAATCAGACAATCCCGTAAAGTGTTTAGCATCACGAAAAATAAATTCGATTTGAAAACGAGCCTGATAATATTCAACAATTTGCTCAGGTGGTAGATGAATATCAGTGCTAAATAATAAAGTATTTTTGATTTGACCATTGGCTGGAACCTCAGAAATACAAGCCCAGCTAATTTGGCAATTTAAACAACAAATCGCTTTGTACTAATGTATATAATGAAACTCCCGGTTTTATTTATTTAACAAACTTAATACGACTCAGATCTTGGCAGTCAACCTTGTCATAAACTCTTGTGATATCAAGCTTTGAGCTTTGAAATTCCTGTTTTTTGCTAGATTTTTTTGACCAGCTATTCTTCGGTTTTTGTTGCAGTTTTTTCAGGGGCTTTATTTGAGGACGTGATGGAGTCTGTTGCACGCTTAAGCTATAAGATAAACGAGTCTCAATTTCGACAATAGAAATCACATAAATTTCCAATCCCTGTTCCGATTTACCAGCTACACCATTATAAAAATAAGCCTTGCCGTCAGTTTTTCGGCCACTTTTTATTAAAAAATAACAATCAATAACAGCAATGACTGTGTGTTCAGGATTTAAAGCTTGTTCGAGGAAATATTGATTATTAAATTGTGGAAAATTAAAGCTTTTGAGAAAGTGACGACGCTAGGTTTTTTCGCTCAAACAACTATAACGACTGAGATTTGTGAAGTTGACCTAGCCATAAGCCAGCAAGATAGTTGAGAATAAAGTGATTAAAAACTTCTTTTGGGGTTGACTAATCCCTGGCATTTGTTGTAAGATGGATTCAATGATTTTCATAAGGCAATCTGTTGAGCTTGTGTGTTTTTATAGCTTAACCGAAAAGAGTGCCTTGTTTTCTGTTGATTTTGGGTTCAGATTGCACTCACTTTTTTCACTTCTCTGCTGCCAAAGCGATCGCCTCCCTCTTTAAAAACTGTCCGGAGTATTGTTGAAGCGACATTATATTATAATAAATTCCCATGATTTAAATATTAATTATTAGGTTAGTCGGTGTTCGTGTGATTCACAACCTTTCCTAATTACCGACTACGAATTACCGATCGCCACTGAATAAATATTGGTCACAGATAAAAACAACTGCACAGCAGTAAACTGCGGTATACCTGACACTCCGCAAAATTAAATGTAGGATTAAGTGTTGCCGTGAATCAGAAAAAAAAGATGAACTTATCCACTATTTGGCGAAAACTCCGCAGCCAGCAAGCCTTCTGCTTGGCTGTACTCCTGGCAGGTTGCCTGGTATTTATCGGTTGTTCCCCCGCACAGTCAACGGCTGGCAATTCAGTCGATCCCAAGTTGAAAGAGCAAGTCTTGCAGGTTATCCGCGAAAATCCCCAAGCAATTTTAGAGTCGGTACAAGCGTACCAGCAACAACAGCAGCAGTCTCTCAAAGCAGCGCAGCAGTCATTTTTGCAGGAGATGAAAACTAATCCCAAATCTTCGATAGGGGATTCTCCCACCACGGGTTCAGCTTCGCAGCAGATTGTACTTTTAGAATTCTCTGACTTTCAATGTCCGTTTTGCGCGCGCGCTCACGATACTGTCAAGCAGTTTATGGCAAAACACCAGGACAAAGTTACTTTAGCTTACAAGCATTTTCCCTTGACTTCTATTCACCCTCAAGCGCTGCCAGCAGCTAAAGCAGCTTGGGCGGCGGGCCAGCAGGGCAAATTCTGGGAATATTACAGCGCTTTGTTTGAAGGGCAGAAAGATTTAGGCGAGCCCTTGTACGCATCGATCGCCCAAAAGCTCAATCTAAAATTAGATAAATTTAACACCGATCGCAACAGCCCCGCTGCAGAAGCCGCCATTGCCAAAGACGTGCAACTCGCTCAACAACTAGGCATTGAAGGCACTCCCTTCTTTATTATGAACGGCAAAACTTTCTCCGGGGCGATCGAGCTTTCTGAGATGGAAAGCATTCTCGCCTCTGTCTCGAAATAAGTAATTCCTGACTCTTAGAAACCGAGTCTAAAAATGCGTTCCCAGCCTGCGTTGGCTGGGAACGAGAAAAACCAGAAAAACTCGAAAAATCTTTGATTAAACCGCAGCCAACTCAGGAGTCGGACGCTTGCTGTGGCGGATACCCTCGATCGCGGCTGCGTAATCATTCGCCTTAAACACAGCAGAACCAGCGACGATCGCATTTGCGCCGGCTTCCAGAACCTGCCAAGTATTGTTCCCCTTCAAACCGCCATCTACCTCAATCCAAGGATCGAGGCCCTTGTCGTCGCACATTTTACGCAACTGGCGAATTTTCGGCAAAACAGCCGGGATAAAACTTTGACCACCAAAGCCCGGATTGACGCTCATAATCAGCACCAAATCGCAAAGTTCCAGCACGTACTCGATCAACTCCAGCGGCGTCGAAGGATTCAGAACCACACCAGCCATTTTGCCCAATTCCCGAATTTGGCCGAGGGTGCGGTGCAAGTGAGGCGAAGCATTGTGTTCCGCGTGAACCGAAATAATGTCAGCACCAGCCTTAGCGAAGTCCTCGACGTACTTCTCCGGCTCCACAATCATCAAGTGGACATCGATCACCTTGGTAGTAACGGGGCGAATTGCCTCAACAATCAGCGGCCCGATAGTAATATTAGGAACAAAGCGACCGTCCATCACATCTACGTGAATCCAGTCAGCCCCAGCTCGATCGACAGCCTGAATCTCTTCTCCAAGACGGCTAAAATCGGCTGATAATATGGATGGAGCAATAACGATGGGTTTTTGGGATTGGGTCATGGCTAAGTCTGTTCTCCTGTCTGCTGTGCTGTATCCAGTTTATCAAAATACGGGTCTCCGGGTCGAAAAGTTGCCAACGATCGGTCGCGAGATGGGGAGGGCAGAAAAATTTTGCCTCTGACAGACAAGTTGGGCGATCGCGCACCACCCCAGCTCTGGGAATTTTGGTTTAGGATATAAATTTTCCCTCTAACAAATAACTTGTGTGCAAAATCTGACCTTCTGCAAATTTTGAGTACCGAATTATGAAAAGAACAGATCCCTTAGAAAATCCTGAACTCGATCGTGCCAGTCTGTTTGTATTAATGATCCCAGTCATCGGCTTTTTCCCCGCCCTGTGGACTCTTTACCGCCGTCAGGGCAGTCCCGAACGCAAAGCCATCAGCCGCTTGGCAATTGCCCTTGCTTTTAGTTGGCTCTTAGGACATATTCTTTTAGAAGCTGGAGCGATTTCTGCGGAATCTCCGACACTTCCCATGTTATTAATGAGTAGCCTGCTAACAACCAGCTATTTCATCGTTGCTCTGGGACTGATGGTTCGCCTCTGGAAGCGTCAACCACTATGGTTGCCCGGAATTAGTCGCTTAGCCGAGCAAGTAGTAGGCAAACATTTATCATAATTTAGGGTTCTTTTAAGCCCCTACCCTATTGATTGAGTGCGTCTTCAGCTTGATACTACATATTGCCATTATCTTTTTTATTTTTGTTGTGTGTGAGGAAGCCAGTGCCAGCTCAAAAAATTCCTAATCAAGACCCTATCCAACAATCCACTGCTCAACCTGCAACCAAAAAAGCTTCCCAGCCCCATCGAGGTCGCTGGCTGGGTTTTGGTTTTGGTTTGGCTGGAGTAGCAATGCTCTCAGCCACAGCCGGAGCATTGCTAGCCGTCTCCCTTTCTACAACGCCGCTTCAGCAACAAAAGTTGAGCCCTGAAGAAGCAGCAGTATTTTCTCAAGGCGACATGGCAAAGCTCAACATGAAGATGCCGGAGCTGACTCGCCCAGTTAATATTTTAGTTTTAGGACTTAAAGTTCTGACCTCTGACATCGAAGGAGGTGTCAACAAAGATGTCGGATACGAGGTTTGGGAAAACTCATTTAAGGGCTTAACCGATACCATGCTGTTGGTTAGGTTTGACCCTCAAAATAAAAAGTTAAGCGTGCTTTCCATTCCGCGAGACACCCGCACCTATGTTGAAGGCAGGGGGGTCGTGAAAATCAACGAAGCTAATTACTACGGTGGCCCGGCTTCGTCAGCGAAGTCAGTCAGCGGACTCCTTGGCGGTGTGGGAATTGACCGCTACGTCACAGTTAATATTCATGGCATAAAAAGTTTGGTCGATGCCCTGGGTGGCATTACTATTAATGTCCCTAAAGACATGAAGTATACCGATAACAGCCAGCATTTATATATAGATTTAAAGGCTGGTAAGCAAAAACTCAACGGCGAACAAATCGTGCAATATTTGCTTTATCGGCACGACGATTTGGGCGACATCGGGCGGGTGCAGCGCCAGCAATTGTTGATGCGGGCTTTTGTGGAACAGGAAGTAAATGTAGGTTTGCTGTCTCGACTACCGAAGATTTTGTCGGTGGTTCAGTCTCACCTTGACACGAATTTGAGTATAGAAGAATTGGTAGCTTTGGCTGGTTTTGCTACTCAAACCGATCGCACTGGCGTGCAGATGTTGATGGTTCCCGGCAAATTTAGCGATTCTAAGGACTACAAGGCAAGTTTTTGGTTGCCCGACCAATATGCCATCGAAACTATGGTGGCGGAACATTTTGACTTCGGCCAAAATACTTGGACAATTGAGAATGCTGATTCGACTTTTCTGAATGTGGCGATTCAAGATAGTACCGGAGATCCATCGGCTGTTGAAGATTTTGTCAATAATTTGACTCAAGCCGGTTATCGGAATGTTCAGGTTTATAAAGCTTGGCCGGAACCGCTGGAAGTAACTACTCTAGTAGCTCAACAGGGCGATATTAAAGGTGCTCAAGCGATTCGCCAGTTTTTGGGTTTTGGAGATGTGCTGGTTGAGAGTACCGGTTCTTTGCAGTCCGACGTGACAATTAGATTGGGTAAGGATTGGTTGGAGAAAAAGGCTCACTCCGGCAGTGCAGCTAAGTCTTTTTAAACTGGGCTTTAACCGCAGTATTTGTAGGGACACAGCAATGCTGTGTCCTCTTATTTTCTGTTGGTATGAGAGGGAAGCGATCGCTTTTTGTCGATTTACTGTACTATATTTTTTGGTGATAATGAATCACGATCGCCATAGCGATACTTCCCTCGGCAATCTCAACTGAAACAATAATCAACGAGGGAAAGCTTAAAATATTTTATAAAGGTAGGGTTGATGAACAAGGGTGCTAAAATAGACCGGCAGCGGGAACATCAGGCAAATGAACGCACCTTTCTGGCATGGTTACGAACTTCACTCGCTTTAATTGGTTTTGGGTTTGCAATCAGTCGGTTCAGTTTATTTCTCCGTCAATTTCAAGCTACAGTGACTCAGCAAGAAGTTTCCTCCCCTCCCTTCTTCAACTCAGAAACTTTAGGGCTGAGTCTGGTCGTTTTTGGAATTGCGGTCATTGCCTTGGCCGCATGGCGTTATAATCGAGTTTTCTGGCAAATTGAGCGAGGTGATTATCGCCCAAATCGTGTGCTAGTTTGGATTCTGACTGGAGTTGTAATGATTTTAGGAACGTTAAGCATTCCGTTGTTGCTATGGCGAGAGCGCGGAAATATAGCTCCCACTTCAACTCCTAAAAACTCTCAATTCTAAGTTAACCCGATCGCTTAGCTAAAGTGGAAATAACTGCAACCATATCATTAAGATTTTGTGCATCTAGATTGTCTATGGTGTTCGAGAGATGGGGAGAGAGTTTGATGGGGAGAGAATTTGACGATTTTCGATCGGGTCATCGAAATATACAATTTAAATACTGTACAACTTACAAGCGGAAGCAAGTGAAATGAAGTAATTAGCTGTCTGTTTATGGACGAACAGCGATTTATACATTACAACGAGCCTTTATTGAGGAATATTCGCCAAGAGGGAATGTCATTTCTTAATAAGCCTTTGACGGGCGGGCAGGATGCCCACCCCACAAAAAAACTTACTCTTTGTGGAACAGGCATCTTGGCGGTTCTGGAGAATACTAAAAGATTGCAATTGCGAGCATTTTCATCTCCTTTAACTTACTCTACCACCGCCCTCAAACAGAATACTTAAATCCCCGACTTCTTCAAGAAGCCGGGGATCTAAAACAAGAAAACAGCCCCTACAGATTAATGACTACCCGCTCCAGCCGCCCGTTTAAACGCCTCATCCAACACTTCCGAAAGCGTCGGGTGCGTGTGCACTCGGAATGCCAAAGTGTTAACAGAATCGCGCTGGGCGATCGCATTTGCCGCCTCCTGAATCAAATCCGAAGCGTGCAAACCGAAAATGTGAACTCCCAACAACTCCCCAGTATCTTTCCGGTAAATCACCTTAGCCATACCGTCGGTTTCACCCTCCGCAATAGCCTTAGAATTTCCCTTAAAATAACTCTTGACAGAACCGACCTCAAACCCTTCAGTTTTTCCTAACTCCTTCGCCGCAGGTTCAGTCATCCCCACATAGCTAATTTCCGGGTGAGTAAACGCCGCCGCCGGGATACTCAAATAGTCAACTTCGCGCGCACGGCCACAAATATTTTCCACTGCGGCAATTCCCTGGGCAGACGCAGAATGCGCTAACATCATCTTGCCATTAACATCGCCGATCGCCCACAAATTTTGCACCGGTTCTCCCGCCGCCAAAACCTGCATCTTATCGTTAACTGGGATATAACCGCGCATCGTTTCCACGCCAACAGTTTCTAACCCCAAATTCTTGCTCACCGGCACCCGACCAGTTGCTACCAAACAAGCGTCAACTTCCAAAACTTCGACAACTTCCTTAGTTTTGAAATCAGCTAATTCAATAATTACCGGCGAACCAGGAATAATCTTCTTGGCCAAAACACCTACTTTTGTTTCAATATCGCGGGGTGCAATTAACACTCGTTCTGCTAATTTAGCAATATCCGGGTCAAAAGTCGGCATCAATTGGTCTAGAGCTTCAATCATCGTAATTTCGCAGCCCAGGGCTGTGTAAATATCCGAAAACTCCAAACCGATATAGCCACTGCCAATAATTGCGATCCACTTCGGCAGCGATTCCAACCTGACAGCATCATCGCTGGTAAATACAGTTTTGCCGTCAATTTCTATCCCAGGGGGGACGAAGGGAACCGAACCGGGAGCGAGAATAATATCCTTGGCAGTAATAGTTTTCTCGCCTTTATCGGTTTCGACGGTAATTTTTTGAGCACTGGCAATTTTGCCCCAACCTTGGATGACATCGACGTTCAAACGTTTGAGGCTGTTAGTCAAGTCGCCGCGAAGTTTGCTAACAATAGTATTAGCGTGATTGGCGATCGCCCCGCGATCGAAATCCACACTGCCCAATTGAATACCCAAAGTCTTTAGGTGGTGGGCATTCCGCAAATCTCGCACTCGCCCGGAAGCCGCCAACAGCGCCTTCGAGGGAATGCAGCCGCGGTTGACGCAAGTCCCGCCCATGTCGCCCGCTTCGATAATTGCCACTTTCAGCCCGCAGCTAACCGCGTGTATCGCCGCGCCGTGTCCGCCCACGCCAGCGCCGATAATTGCTAAATCGTAATCAAATCCCTGAGTCACCTTAAAATCTCCTAATGCCTTTGAAATCTTAGGACTCAAGCAAAAAACACCGTCTCTGGGTCCTTTCCGGGTGGCGCGTTGCCATCGCAACCCTTGAACAGCGGTAATAGTTGCATAAGTCCTGTCTCCTTATTCTCGACTAGACTAGGGTTAATTAGACAACGAAAGAGCCGTAACTGAGATTTTTTCAGGGTCAATGATTTTGAGCTGGGTCTGCACCAAGTCTCAAATCACTCAGTAGGCGGGTGTAGAGTTAAATATAGTTTGAAGGCTGACAATGCCCGCTACAGGTTTTATAAGGGGCAGCAAGTTCAGCAGCAGGCATTCCACCGTCCGGTTAAATTGTGTCCGCTTGCTTGTTTTAGTCGGGTTTTCATGTCTGCACGCCTTGGGGGCGGGCAGAGTTTGCTGGCAACTTTTAGAGTCTATGGAGTGGCTTATGACGGATGACGACGACCAGAAAGATTTACGCCGGGCCTCGGCTCAATCATTTTTTGAGTCCCTGGATGAATTGTTCGATTCTATAGAATCGAACAGCACTCAAGCTGCACAACCGAAATCTCCACCGCCTCCGGCTAAGTCTTCGAGTCAGTCTTCGAGTTTGCCGAAGAAGACTAGACCTGCGAAAATTAATTTGTCGGATTTTGAAGATGCGATCGCCGATTTGGAACAGTTTATCCAGAGCAAACACCAGAAACGCCCGGAATCGAATCAATAGTGCGATGATACATTTTCAAGTAATGACTGTTGACTGTTGACTGTTGACAAGTGAAAAATTTTAGATTAATGTTTACGCTCCCAGATGTATCTGTGGAGTCAATTTTTAATGTGAAATTCGGTAGCATAGGAATTATTCATCTCTCTGTTCTCTGACTCTGTGTCCTCTGCGGGTTAATCAGACCAAAGCAACCAGAATTGATATCAATCTAAAATCTAAAATCTAAAATCTAATAGCATAGAAATGATTCATCTCTCTGTTCTCTGACTCTGTGATCTCTGTGTCCTCTGCGGTTTAATCATTCCAAAGCAACCAGAATTTGTATCAATTCCAAATCTAAAATCGACGGGCTGTTAACGGTGCTTTCGGCTTAACCTGCTTAGGTTGCACCTACAAAACATTCACATTTGCTGGAGGATTGGTTTACAAGAATCAAGCCACATAAATTAGCTCAATTTACTATTAATAGCCTTATTTTTAGGTTTTGAGTGCTGCGGTAATTGCCTCGATCGCACTTCTATCGCCCGATCGCCGATCGCACTCACAGGCAACTCCCATTCATCAATATCAATATCATTGCGGAACTTCACCGGAATATCAGCACCGTTAATAATCGCTCCCAACAGTCGCGGCCCGGATTTATGCGAATCCTCATCCTCAGATTCCAGCAACTGATCAGCAGCCTCAGACAACATACTAGACAAAGTGTAACCAGGCCGCGCCACCAAAATCATACCGTCCGTGTACGGTTCCAGCGTCAGCGCGTCGTTGCACTCGCTCAACGCCGGAGAATCCACAACCACAAAATCAAAGCGGTTGCGAACATCCTCAAACAATCTCCGCATTTCGCTGGATTCTAGTACGGCCGAGGCCTGTCGCAAAAAGCCGGGACTCGGCACAACGTATAGGTTCTCTACCTCGGGAACCAAAAGGACGCACTCGCTAATATTGCCGTAATAGTGCAAAGGTTCCACAGTCGCCAGAGGATCAGCAGCAATTTTCAAAGATTCAACGTTAGAAGGCGATCGCAAATCTGCTTCAATTAGCAAAGTCCGTTTACCCGATCGAGCCGATGCAATTGCCAAATTGTAAGCACTAAAACTTTTCCCCTCCAAAGGCGCCGCCGAAGTCAGCAACACCACCTTTACCGGTTTGTTCCCGATCCGGCGCAAATTAGTACGCAACCGCTCGTAAAATTCCAAATAGGGAGAATTTACCTCCAGGGCCAGAGGCATTTCATCGCCGTAGGAATCAAACACCGTCACTTCAGGCAAAACTGCCAGTATCGGCACCTCTTTTTCCACCAAGGCCGCCCGCACTTCTTCCCAACTGTAAAACTTGCCGTTGAGCATCCCCAACAAAAATATCAACCCGCCGCCCAGCAGCAATCCCACAAATCCTCCCACCGCCAGCATCACGTGCAAACCTCTTTTGTTTGACTCAACGTCATCAGTTTGCGGAGATTGGGCGATTCTCAAACTCCCCGTTGTCTCAGCTACCGCCGCCTCAGCATCTACCAAAGCCGACAGCATCTTGTCGTAGAGAGCTTTTTTGAACGCCACTTGCTGGGCTAAACGGGCTTGTTCTAACTGCTTGTTGGGGATTGTCGCGTGTTCTCGACGCAATTCTTGTTCAGTTTTCTCGATTCCTTGGAGTTGCTGTTGCACCGTATCCCGCTGCGTTTGCAAAGCAATCAAAGTTTGAGCTAACTGCTGTCTGGCCGGATCTAAAGAAGAGTCTACCCGAATTCGATCGGCACTTCTGAGCGGAGCCGCCACCCCGTTACCGCCTAGTACCTCAGACTGCCGCTGCTGCAACTGCTGCTCAAAAGCAAGTTTTTGTTTAAGCAATTCTACAATTTTCGGGTGTTCCTCCTGCAAGTCGCTGCGGAGAATTTTGAGCTGAGATTCGATCGAAAACAATTGCACTCGCAGTTGGGCAATAATTGGATCGGCAGAGAGTGCTTGAGCGACGTAAGCTTGCTCCACATTCAATCCCAAGCGATCCTGCAAACTGTTAATTTGAGCTTCAATTCCTCCCAACTGCACGCGGAGTTGCCGCTGCTGCTGTTGGATGCTGGTAATCGCTTGCGGCAAAGCACCGCTCTGAGCTGCTAAAATTGAAGTTCCTTCTCGTTTTTCGTAGGCTTCAAGTTTTGCTTCCGTCTCTCTGAGTTCCTGAGTTACTTTCGGCAAACGCTGGTTGATTTGGGTGATCGTTTCTCGCAGTCTAGAAGTATTAATATTTTTGCTGTGTTCCACCATTTCGTTCATCAGCGTCTTTACTACCGCTTCTGCTTGTTTACGATCGGCATTTTTGTACAATATTTGAATCAAAGCGCTGGGGTCATTATTCTTACTGGGCATCTTTATTTGCACATCTTTTCCCAGCTTGTCAGCCAAAGCTTGTACTTTTTCCCCTTCTTCTTTGTTTAATTTTCCTTCGGGTTTGATGAGTTTTTTTGCTGCTGGTTCAACCACCCTTGTATCCAGCAGCATATCTTTAGTTATTTCTTGTCCTTCCTGTTGAATTTTAGTAGTAGTCGATGAAAAAATCACGCTCGGTCTGTCGTAAGCCAGCGTACCTATGGCAACGTAAACTGGCGCCGCCTTTGGCTGCATGGCCACTACTCCCGACACGCCCACAGTCACCGCGAGAGTAGCCAGTCCCACCCACTTGTATTGGTCAAAAGCAATTAAATAACGTTTAACAACGGATAAAGTCATGACGATTTTAGATTTTAGATTTTAGATTGCTAATTCTTAACGATAACTAATGACTGCTGACTAATTCTACAAAGCCCCCAAAAACCTTAGAACTTTCGGTCTGTGATTAAAACCCATATCGCCTAAGTCATTCCCCATCTTAAATCTAAAATCTAAAATCTAAAATGGTATGACTACCTATCATTACGTGACGGGCCGAACAAATCTGTTACTCCATTTCTCAACTGCTCAAAGAACAGAATAAATCCCAAAGTATCCCGGAATGGTCGAGTAAAAGTATTGATTACATAACCAATGCGCTCTACCAAATTCCTACCAATCACAATCACATCATTATCTTCGAGCATCGGGTTCTGAGAAACATTGCCCTCCAAAGCAGCTTTAGCATCTATCGAACGGTTGATTGCTCTACCTTGCTTTTCGTCGAACCGAATCAGGGCTATTTTCCGCAAGTCAGCAAGATTAACAGGCAAGTTGTTGAGAGCATCCAAAAACCTGCTGCCATTTTCTATGTAGAACGAGGTCAAACCACCACTAGCGTAACTCAAAACTCGAACGTAGATCCTGGGCTTAATCAAAGTAGACCGCGAAACCAGAGCTTTGTCGTAGTCTAGGTTTTTGGTACTAGCGTCCAATTCCGGGATGACAATCACATCTCCCGATGCCAAAGGAAAATCGAACAAATCGTTACCGTTTGCTAGGGGAGTGTAGAGGTCGATTGGTTCCTCCACCGAGGAGCCGTTCATCAGCGTCCGCCGCACTCGCACCTCCCGCAAATCGGCTTTTCCCGTGACTCCCCCCGCAATCACCAAAGCAGCCGAAATTCGACCCGAACCCGCCGGAAGCGTGTAAAAACCAGGTTTGCTGACTTCTCCGGTGACAGTGATTTGGACGGGGACAGCAGCAGCAGCGAGGCTGTACCTGGATGCTAAATCTTGATCGGATTTGCGATCGGGCGTAACCTGTTTATACGGTACGACGATCGCATCTCCATCTTCCAAACGCAAATCCGGTGGAGCAATACCAGTTTGCAACGGTGTCAAAATATCAACAACTTGCTCCGCCACAGCACCTCCCGGCAGAGTCCGCCGCACCCGCACCGCCCGCAGTTCCGCCGTAGGATTAGTCCCAGCAGCAGCCGCCAAAGCAGCAGGAAGCTGGGGGGTTTGCAGCGGATAAAAACCCGGTCTAGCAACTTCCCCCGTCACCGTCACCACTACGGGGCGCTGAACCAGCAAAGCAGCCGAGACTTGAGGATTTTTGATAAATTGGCCAAAGCGCTCCCGGAGGCGCTGCTGTGATTCTTCGACAGTAAGACCACGCACATTTACTGTTCCGATTAGCGGCAGTACAATTACGCCTTCAGGGCTGATTGGACCCGTAAAACCTAGCTCTGGGAAGCGTTGAACTTGAACAGAAATCTGGTCTCCCGGCCCGAGGCGGTAGGGCCGATTCCGAAAAGCTGGGTTAATATCCCGGTTGAAATTGGCAGGGGGCGGTGGCGGTAAACGCAATGGCGGTGGCGCCACGAGGCGCTCGGAACCAGGAACAACAGATTGAGCTAAAGCCGTTTCCGAAAAATTTTTGCTATTAAAACCCCAGAATACAGCAGCAAAAGATAGAGTCCAAGCAGTTGAATGCAGGCCTGCCAAGTAAAAAGCGAGGCGATTTTTAATAGTGGATTTTTGCCGCATTTTCAGAGGATTTAAAAAAGTAATATTTTGAATAATGGTCTGACTTGTAAGTTTCATCTAAATATAGCGACGATAAAAAACAATAAGATATTTTCGGGGCGAGTTGA
Organism: Microcoleus sp. POL10_C6; assembly: GCF_036701585.1. Classification (NCBI taxonomy): domain Bacteria; kingdom Bacillati; phylum Cyanobacteriota; class Cyanophyceae; order Oscillatoriales; family Microcoleaceae; genus Microcoleus; species Microcoleus sp. POL10_C6. Next base: position 20,330 of record NZ_JAUBRB010000013.1, read on the forward strand.
ACCCGGATATTTACTAGGAATCAGTTGATTTTGGCAAAACCTCCCCACCCTCTAGGCTGATTTATTTGCACCTACCTGCTTACTCAAACCGAAAAGTTTCTGTAATTAATTTAGCCTGAACACTTTCACCCAGAGATTCGAGCAAGGGTTGAGCTATCTTAATGTCGCCCTGCGGTTGAATGGGAAGGATAATACTGACAGCAACCCAAGAGGCGCGGCGGTTCGACAGTCTAGCAATACTATCTTCCCAAAACCAGCGGCTGGTTGTTGGAGAACCCCCGTTAGGCCAAGCGTACCATTGCACGACAGCAAAAGTTTGTTGGCGAGTCCAGCTTCGGAAAAACCTCGCCTCGACATTAGGCGGTGGCTGGCCGGGTATTGGTGCTAATTTAACTGTAAACCTCAAAGTGCGATGAGAATCGGTTTGCCACCGGTGAAATCCATCGATATCTAGCCATTCGACTTGGGGCTGGTTTTTGGGGTAATTTTGAGGTAACAGCAATAAAATGGCAATTGTTTTATCTTTTTTAATTTCTTGAACTAACCATCTGTGAGCGCCAATTTGGACGTTATTCTGAACGGCTATAACCTGCCACCCAGGAATTTTTAGCCCGTTTTGGCGCACACTTCTTAATTGCTTGAGGTTGGCAAGGGTTGGCGGGTTTGTCCAAGGCCACCTTCCCGTCGCGTAGCCGGGAATTGCTACTGCTCCAACTAATACCAGCAAAAACACCAGTACCATAATTTTAGATAATTGATACCGCTGCATTAGTTTCTGTGCTGAAATCATCTGTTTCATTAATTGCCAGACTGACTTGGGAAATACTTTTCCATCCCGTTGAGGAGAAGTACCAATAACCCTAGTATACAAGCAGAATATAAATCTCCGCCCCATCCGGCGTGTAGCCAATTAAAAAGCGCCTCTCTGCCGGTTCCGTGAAAGTAAGTTAGCAAAGTATTGCGAAAAATGTTGGAAGTGATGCTAATAATGGATGTAATCACTAAAAACAAAAGACTTTTTTTGCGAGAGTTCCAAACTCCCGTCCAATCCAGCAGAATTAAGCTGACGTAAAGACTGGTAAACAGCATTTTTAAGCCTGCACAGTGGGGAGCAACTTCTACAATGCGCTCGTTTACGTACAGATAAATTTCTTCCACTCTCACGTTGATACCAATCTTAATTAATATCCAGCCTGATGCTTCAGCAATGAATTGCTGTAAGGGCAAGGCGTAGGGTTCTATGAGGTAAGGAATGTGGTTCGGCGAGGCCAGAAATACGAACAAAAGCGGCATCACCTGCAATTTCAAGCCGGGAATTCCTTTTAAAGATAAGCAAATGCTGGCCAGCATTACGGGGAGGGATAAATTTACTAAATCGCTCAAGCGACTCAGATAAAAAAGCGTGGCTAGTACCAGCAAAAAGCCTCCCAAAGGATGCGGTGAGTTGGGCAAGCTGCGCCAGCACTTTCGGTTCATCCAAGCAATATAAGCTGCGTAGGGCAAACCAATTAGTCCGTGGCTGAAATATTCGTGTTCGATGCTGATGTTTTTGTTGAGCCAGCCGTTGTACCAGTGTACTAGCAGGGGGGCGTACAGCAGCACTAGGAGCACCGTGATACCTTCCGCCAGGAGGTATCGCTTGAAAACAATGCGAATTTTGCGCTGGATGTGCATGGTTTGAGAAGTTTTAAGATTGCCGCGCTGGATTCGCAACGCTTTGGGCTTTTGAACTGTCAGTTAAAGATTTGTTAATTCCCCACAAAAACGCTGTGAGAACCGCACCCTACTGCTGGAATCACCTGCAGCATAAGTTTTATGAACAATTAGCAATTCAATGATAGTACGATCGCCCGAACAACTTGCTCGATCTGAGTATTGCTCAATCCGGGATACATTGGCAATGATAAAATTTGTTGGCACAGGGTTTCTGCGTGGGGGAAGTCGCCCGGATTGCCTAAGTTTTGGTAGGCGGGTTGCAGGTGACAAGGTATGGGATAGTGTATGCCTGTTTGAATGCCGTGTTGGGCGAGTTTTTCCTGAAGGGTGTTGCGGTCGATCCTCTTCGAGGGCTTCGCTAACGAGCTTTCCTCAGTAATTTTGATAACATACAGGTGATAAATGTGACCGCTGCTGCTATGGTTGGCGATCGGTACAATGCCTTTGTGTTTCAATGGTGCTAGTAGAGTATTGTAGTGTTGAGCAGCGTCGGTGCGATCGCGATTCCATTTTTCTAAGTAAGGTAATTTAACATTGAGTACGGCAGCTTGCAAATTGTCGAGGCGGCTGTTGCTGCCAATTTCTGTGTGCAAATATTTGGTGGGTGCTCCGTAATTGCGGAGAGTTCGCATTTTTTCTGCGAGCTCTGCATCGTTAGTAATGAACATCCCGCCGTCGCCAAAAGCACCGAGGTTTTTGCTGGGATAAAAGCTGAAGGCTGCTGCTTTACCAATGGAGCCCGCGCGGTATCCTTCTCTGTGGGCTAAGTGTGCTTGGGCCGCATCTTCAAATATGATTAAATCGTGGCGGTTCGCAAAATCTAAAAGCTGCCGAGGCGATACCATTTGACCGTAGAGGTGTACGGGGATAATTGCTTTAGTTTTCGAGGTAACTGCTCTTTCGGCTGCTGTGAGGTCAATCAGGGCGGTTTCCGGGTCGCAATCTACGAGAATAGGTATAGCTTTGGCTTGGAGGACGGCGATCGCGGTGGCAATAAAAGTGTTAGCGGGTATGATAATTTCGTCGCCCGGATTAATGCCACAAGCTTGGAGTCCCAGAGCGATCGCATCTGTTCCACAAGCCACTCCTACGCCGTATTTTACTCCAGAAGCTGCTGCAAATGCTGTTTCAAATTCGGCGACTGCTTGGCCTAAAATAAAGTCTCCTTGCTCGATAATTTTTCCAATTGTTTCTGTTATTTGAGATTGGATTGGTTGGTGTTGCAGGGAGAGATTTACAAACGGAACTTTTGGCTGGCGGTTACTCATAAACTATCGGGGCGTAATTATTTATATTAACATTTTATTGCAGATAGCTTTTAAAATATTTTAACCGCAGAGGGCGCAGAGTAGCAGAGGGAAAATGGATATTTTTTACAGAAGAGCTGCGCCTCACCTCGTTTTTTTTGAGTGAGCAACTAAATGAAACTTTTTCTGTAATATAGAAGCAGAGAATTTTGCAGAAAGCAACCGAAATCATGGAATACAAAAAACTCGGCGACAGCGACTTATCAGTATCTGAAATCTGTTTGGGTACGATGACTTACGGCCAGCAGAACACCGTTGCAGAAGCGGCCCAACAGCTCGATTTGGCGATCGATAGAGGAATCAACTTTATCGATACGGCAGAAATGTATCCTGTCCCTGGAAAGGCGGAAACTCAGGGAAAAACAGAGGAATATATCGGCGAATGGTTGGCGAAACAGCAGCGGGATAAAGTCATTATAGCGACTAAAGTGGCGGGCAGAAGCACTCGATTAAAGTGGATTCGGGAAGGGAAAAATCAGATCGATCGCCCAAATGTAGAAAAAGCCCTGAATGACAGCCTGAAACGCTTGCAAACTGACTACATTGACCTCTATCAGATCCACTGGCCAGACCGCTACGTGCCCTTATTTGGCGCGCCGGATTACGACATCGCCCAAGAACACGAAACCGTACCGATTCTAGAACAATTAGAGGTATTTGCTGACTTGATTAAAGCTGGGAAAATCCGCTATTTGGGTTTGAGTAACGAGACGCCTTGGGGAGTTTGCGAGTTTTGCACGTTGGCTGAAAAACACGGGTTGCCGAAGGTTGTTTCGATTCAGAATGCTTTCAGTTTGAGCAATCGGACATTTCACCTAAATTTAGCAGAAACTTGCCGTTTTAAGAATGTGGGATTGATGGCTTACAGTCCTTTGGGATTTGGGCTGTTAACGGGGAAATACTTGAATGGAATTCCCGAAAATTCGCGGTTGGCTTTATTCGCGGGATTTGGTCAGCGTTACGATAAAACTAATCTGAATGATGCCGTGAAAGCGTATGTTGAGATTGCGGGCAAACATGGGATAAGTCCGGCGCAGATGGCTTTGGCGTATGTGCGATCGCGCTGGTTTGTAACTAGCACAATTATCGGTGCAACAAGCCTCGAACAGTTGGAGGAAAATATCGGTAGTTTGGAGGTGAATTTGGATAAGCATATCATAGCGGAAATCGATGCGGTGCACGCTAAGTATCCGAATCCGACACCGTAAGATATCTCGGCGGTTTAAACCGCTTCTTGTCACACAAAGTCCGCCTGCGCGGACTAAGAGATAGAGGGGAAATTTACCGCAAATTTGGTATTAGTAGGTTGGGTTGATGTCACGAAACGAAACCCAACTTATTAAGCTTTTATATTGTTTAGGATGAACAGCGATGAATAGCAGTCAAAAATTTAATTTTAAATTATCCGAGCGTTTCTTAGAAAACTACGCAGATCCTCCTGAAGATCCATTGGGAGAGCTTTCTCATTTTGAAATGGGATGGCGATGTTTCTGTTTTGAATACAACCATAAAGTTTTTCTAGAAATAGGTGAGGCTCAAAAAGAGGTATTTTTAGATCCAGATATCTGTATGATGATTGACAATTACTTTCCAAAGGAAATTGCGAAGCTATCGCAAGGTAAACCAATAGAAATAGACTTTGGTGAGAGTTGGTTCACTATTATGTTGGTACCGATCAACAATAAGATTAACTGCACTTGGATCAAGTTTGGGACTTCGTGCTGGGAAAAGCAGTTTGAGTTCGATCGCACTCAAGTATTAGATGTGCTCAGAGGTTTTCTTCAGGAAGTGATGCAGCTAGCTGTAGATAAGGGTTACATCACGCTGGAAGAGAAGGAGGAATTTATTCGTCCGGCTTTTGCTAGCAGTACCGATGCTGCGGTATTGAGCAAGTAGTTGGTTTGGGTGGTGTTAAGGGCGATCGACCTTTTTTTTATATTTCTGAAACCCTTGCCCTATCTGCCCGCAATCAATTCACTCACGTTTCAATTCTTAATAGAGATTTAGGTTAATTGTGGCATCCATTTTACCCATAGCCCGGTATACCGCGCTATTCAAGCCTATTAGATTAAAGCGGCATCGGATGTCGGAAAATTGAGGTTGAGTTGGCATCCACTTTACCCATAGCCCGGTAGACTGCACTATTCAAGCCTATTAGATTAAAGCGGCATCGGATGTGGGCAATCGGATGTTTAAATCTCCGTAATAAAGAAAACAAACGGTCTTATTACTCGCTTGACAATTCAACGAACGAGTGGTAAATTCTTAAAATACAAGCTCAAACAAAACTTCCTCACATTCCCAAGTGTAAGAAAGACAAAGCTTTAATGTCTTGTAGTTTTTGCAATAGCAAATCATATCTGATACGGAAAAGGCCCGCCTGAAGTAACGATTCAGACAGAGGCCTTGCTTTAGCTAGCAAACTCACAGTGGTTTGACATCTCAACTTCAGACCACCACAAGTTAACGTAACTTTTGAAATATATGTCCCATAATTATACTCCACAATGCGAGTCGTTGTACACCAACCTTCAGCGGACTAAGAAAACCCTCTCTGTTTTGGCGGAGTCGAACCGCGCTTTGGCGAAGTCGAACCGCGCTTTGGCGCAGTGGAACCGCAGTCTGCTTGAGGAAAACGAAGCAAAGGATGAAACTATCAAAGCTAAGGATAAAACTATCCAATCCTTTGAGCAAAAAGTCCTTGAACAGCAACAAGAAATAGATGACTTGAGGCGCGAACGTGATTGGCAGCCTAATGCCTGGGATAACGATGGTTCATCAAATGCAGATTGTGACGATCGCGAATATGCAGCATACCGACTAGGAATCTCATAGAAAGTACGATCGCCCTTCCCATCCAAAAAATAGGACAATGGTAAAGGGCGATCGCACTTCACCCTAAAATCTTTCTCAACTAAACCCATGAGTACAATTCGCTTACAACTAGCCGAATACTTGAAATGTCGAGGTTTCACCCCCGAAAACTTAGTCGAAGCTGTCGGCGAAACACTCAATCCTGAAACCGTATACCAACTGATCGAAAAAGCAGAAAACCTCAGCCATCTAGACTTATCCGTCCTAGCCGCCATTATAGATGGCTTGAGCAAACTCAATGGTTTTCCAGTTGGAATCGCAGAAGTGCTAATATTTTTTCCTGACATTTCCGAGGAAGCATTGGCAAAATCGCCTTGGCGTCAACTTTACCTCGTCGATAATGAAATTCCTCCCTATGATTGGGGAGATGTAGACCCCCTCGAAGGCACAAAGCCTGTGCGTTTTATTCCGGGAGTTGGAATGGTAATTCTCGACAATGAAATTGAAACGAGTAGTAAAGAACATATCCAGCCATTTACTAGAATTACCTGCGATTCAGAATTCATGGAGGGAAAACCTTGCATTCGCCACTTACCCATAACTGTTGAAACTATCATTTCAATGATGGCGTCTCACTATTCCACAGCAGAAATACGCCAAACTTATCCAGAACTTGAAGAAGCAGACTTTAAAGAAGTTATCGCCTATGCTAAATGGCGGATTCAAGAAACAAACCCGATCGACATTGGCAATAAAAAGGTAGAGAAAATTTGTGAGTCAGCTACCTAATTTTTTGCAGGTGAGGGCTGTAGTGCTAGTTAACTTCCCGGCTCAAATTCCCCCCGGTCGCGAACAGGAAAACACTCGACCTGCGGTAATTGTAGCTTTGCCAAATGTCACAGGAATAACGCGGTTTTCCTTGGTAATAGTCGTTCCCTTGACGACACAACAAGGAGATTGGGCGACACGAAACTCAACGCTATATCCGCAGCTTCAGGCGGGAATGGGAAACCTACGCTATGACTCTACTGTGTTGCTGGATCAAATACGTGCTGTGGACATAAAGCGTGTTTTGGGCTACCGAGGAGATTTAACCGCAGAAGAGTATCAGCCGATCGCCAATGGACTAAAAGCCATGTTAGGCTTTTAAATTCTCCCTTCATCAGCGTTTATCAGCGTGCATCTGCGGTTAAAAACTCCCCTCAATTCCCTAACAACAAGCTTAATGTCCCAATAGCTTATCCCGCAAATGCTTAATCCGATCGCGCAATTTACCCGCCTCCTCAAACTCCAACTTCTTAGCCGCCGCCTTCATCTGCGCTTCCAACCGCCCGATTAACTGAGGAATCTCATCCAAAGATAACTCGTCCACCTGTTCGTAAACCTCCTCCAACTGCTGAGAATTCAGCTTGCGCGACACATCCAAAAATGCCAAAATCGCATTACTCGATCGCTTTTTCGCGATCGGCTGTGGCGTAATCCCGTGCATCTTATTGTACGCTACCTGAATCCCCCGGCGTCGATCCGTTTCGTCGATCGCCTTAACCATACTATCCGTCAAATTATCCGCGTACAAAATAGCCTGTCCCTGAACGTGCCGCGCCGCCCTTCCAATCGTTTGAATCAACGAACGTCCCGAACGCAAAAACCCCTCTTTATCCGCATCCAAAATTACCACCAGCGAAACTTCCGGCAAATCCAAACCTTCCCGCAGCAAGTTAACACCAATCAATACATCAAACTTACCATCCTGCAAATCTTGGATAATTTCGATGCGTTGAATCGACTGAATTTCCGAGTGCAAATACCGCACTCTAATTCCCCTTTCCTGCAAATATTCGGTTAAATCTTCCGCCATCCGCTTCGTTAAAGTCGTCACCAAAACTCGCTCATCCCGACTTACTCTCTCCTTGATTTCCCCCAACAAATCATCAATTTGTCCTTCCGTCGGGCGCACAAAAATAGTCGGATCTATTACTCCGGTAGGGCGAATTACTTGCTCTGCAACTCTGCCTTCCGAGATTTCCATTTCCCAATCCCCAGGCGTAGCAGAAACAAAGATGCACTGATTCTCTTTTGCCCAGAATTCCTCTGCTTTTAAAGGGCGGTTATCTGCCGCGCTGGGCAAGCGAAAACCATGTTCAATCAATACTCTTTTCCGCGCTTGGTCGCCGTTGTACATCCCCCTAATTTGCGGCACTGTGACGTGAGATTCATCTATCACCAACATCCAATCTTTGGGGAAATAATCTATCAAACATTCTGGCGGTTCCCCCGCATTTCTCCCTGCTAAATGTCGCGAATAATTTTCGACTCCGTTGCAGTAACCTACCTCGCGCAGCATTTCTAAATCGTAGCGCGTGCGCTGTTCCAACCGCTGAGCTTCTAATAGTTTACCCTGTTTTTCAAATTCTACCAGTCGGTCTTCTAATTCGAGTTCTATCCCTTGGCAAGCTGCCTCTAATTTATCTTCTGCCGTAACAAAGTGGCGCGCTGGATAAATATTTAAAGCGGTTGTACTTTGGATAATTTTACCAGTTACGGGGTCAACGTAGCGGATGGCATCGATTTCGTCACCGAAGAATTCAACGCGAATAATTCTATCTTCGTAAGCGGGGCCAATTTCCAAAACATCGCCTTTGACGCGAAATTTGCCTCGGCCTAAATCTATATCGTTGCGGCTGTATTGGACGTTAACTAAATCACGCAAAACTTGCCGCTGGTTTACTTCCATTCCTACTCGCAAAGGAATAGCCGCTTTCAGGTATTCTGCGGGCATTCCCAAACCGTAGATGCAGCTAATTGAAGCAACTACAATTACGTCGCGGCGTTCAAAGAGCGATCGCGTGGCTGAGTGCCGCAACATATCGATCTCGTCGTTAATTGCTGCCGTCTTCTCAATGAAAGTATCGGTGACTGCGATGTATGCTTCAGGTTGGTAGTAGTCGTAATAACTGACAAAGTATTCGACTGCATTGTTCGGGAAAAAATTTCGCAGTTCGTTGCACAGTTGAGCTGCTAGGGTTTTGTTGTGTGCTAAGACTAAGGTGGGTCTGCCGACTTTTTCAATCACCGAGGCAATGGAGAAGGTTTTGCCCGTACCTGTGGCACCGAGTAAGGTTTGAAATCGATCGCCCGCTTCGATGCCTTTGACGAGTTGCTTAATCGCTAGCGGTTGGTCGCCTGTGGGCTGGAAGGGCGCTTGCAATTGAAAAGATGCTGCCGCAGTTACCATAGGAAAATGTAGCTATTACCCATAAATCTTAACAAAAATGCAGAGATTCTGCAATTTCGTTAAAAAAATAGTTAGACTTTGTAATATTATTTTAATCATCGGCCGAAATAGCAAGCAGAAAGCCAAGAAAAGCAGTTGTCCGCACCCAGCAATCAACGTCCAAAAATAAGCGAGGAAAAGAATTATGGATACGAGCAGTACAGGTACAAGCAAAGGCAAAGCGATCGCCCGTCGCGGTAAAGGCAGTTCCAAAAGCCAACCGACACCACCCACGGATGCCAAAGCAACAGGAATCCAACTTTATCGGCCGCAACTCATGCATGACAACCGCCCTGTCGGCCCAGACGATTTTACCATCAGCGAGACCGTCTCGATGTCGGGGAACCGCCCGATCGGCATTAGCACCCTGCACCTCAGCGAAACCTACGGCATTGTAGGCAATCGCCCGGTAGAATCCAGCGACTTTGAAGTGGTTGCTACAATCGGCAATCGCCCGATCGGCTCCAGCGCCATGCAAGTCAGTGAAATGTTCAGTATGTCCGGTGCTCGCCCTATTGCAATCAGCACTCTTCACATTGATGAAGTTTACTCCACAATGGGAGGAAACCGCCCCATTGCCTCAAACGAAATTGACGATAGCTCAACATTAATGGGCTTCTTAGATTAATTAGTCATTGGTCATTAGTTATTAGTTTTTCGCTGTTAACTAATGACTAATCAAACTTTTTTAGACAACTTCTTGAGGAACGCGATCGAGCAATTGAATCGTCTCAAGTGATTTATTTAACCCTGCCAATTTTAACAATCGGCGTTGCTGATTTATGGTAGGAACCACTCAATCTGCAAAAAATGAAACAAGCGCGTCATAACATCTTCGGAATTTCCAACTTATCTATTTTCATACCGTGATTCAGCAACGCCAAGTGATTTTTACCCATTAAATGAGAGGGAATATCAAACCGTGTCCATTTGGATTATTCGTCATGGTCAAAGTCAATCCAATGCAGGCTTGGCAACTATTGGACCCCATGAAAATGCCTTAAGTGAATTGGGCGATCGACAATCAAGATGTATTCCAACCGCCGTTAAACAAACTCCAGACTTGATTGTAACTTCACCTTATCTGAGAACACAACTCACTGCTCAACCATTGATTGAAAAATTTCCACATACACCCGTTGAGGTTTGGCAAGTTCAGGAATTTACCTATCTGGACTTACAGCTCGACCAACCAACCACAACCCAGGCTCGCAAACCTCTGAGCAAAGCTTACTGGGACCGCTGCGACCCTGAATATGTCGATGGAACCAACGCCGAATCGTTGGTTCAACTGATGGAACGAGTCCGAACTTTCCTAAACCAGTTACAACAACAATCCGGTTTTGTAGTTGTCTTTTCACATGGATTTTTTATCAAAGCAATGCTGTGGCAGATTTTGGCTAACCCAACGGTAATTGATGCCGTTGCCATGACTCGGCTTTTGGGATTTTCGCGAGGATTTAGAGTGCCCAATGCGTCAATTTTGCAGATGGAATTTGATTCAGGTGGGATAGCTCATTGGAGTTCCTTCATTACCAATCATCTGCCACCGGATCTAGAATCGGCAGCACCCGATGCAACTGCGGCGAGCGATGCAGGCGATCAACCCTCGTAACCTACCTTCACTGGAACAATGCCCCAACCAACGCCAGAGTGGCGTTGCTGATTTATCAAAAATTTGGGTTTAATATCATGTCCGGTCGATTGACCATGATATAACTGTTAATAGTTCACAACATTTAAGAGTTCATCTTTCACATTTCAGAGTTCAAGGGCTAATGACTACTGATATCGCTTCCGGCGGCATCGTTATTGTTTAAATGTCTAAACAGTCAGTTCCGAAAGCATAATTTTAGTCAACAGCCAACAGTTAACAGTCAACAATATCTTGCTCGTGCCACCAGAATAGATATGACTGATAACTACTTCCTCAGACTCTGATATTTACTCAATAAAGCAGCAAAGCGCTTGTAATCCACAGGCTTCCTCACATACTCCGCCGCTCCCAATTCCAAACCCTGGTTTTGGTCATCCAAAAAAGTTATCATAATCACTGGAATATCAACCAAATCCTGATCGGCTTTCAGCGCAGACAGCACCGCCCAGCCGTCCATACTCGGCATCATCACGTCCAGAATAATCGCGTCGGGCAGCAACTCCTTAGCCAACAAAAGCCCCCCTTGACCGCTAGCCGACGATCGCACCCGAAATCCCTGTTTCGACAAGCAGCGGGTCATCAAATCTCGCGCGTCTGGATCGTCGTCAATCACCAGCACAGTAGCAGCATCGGGCAAATCCAGCGGTTGTGATCGCAGTTCTTTTTGCTTCGCTTCAGTCGCCGCTGCACTCGTGTCTAACTCCTGGGAAGACTCGGCCTGAATTTCTTGGATTTCTGGATCTTCCCGCGCTTCTTTCGGGTTTTTAACCGCAATCGGCAACCGGATCGTAAAACTAGAACCGCAGCCAAACTCGCTCTCAACGGTAATGTCTCCGCCCATCATCTGGCAAAATCTCCGGCTAATTGTCAGCCCCAAACCGGTGCCGCCGTATTTGCGCGTAGTAGAATCGTCCGCTTGAGCGAAAGCTCCGAATAGCCTCGACACCTGATCCTCAGTCATGCCGATGCCGGTATCGGTTACTTGAAACACGATCAAAGGCTGTTGACACCGAGAAGGATCTGCCCAGAGTTCTGCGGAATTGTCGATCGGCAAAACCTCCCCTTCTTCTTTCCAAACATTAATCGTAATTTTGCCTTGATCTGTAAACTTAGCAGCATTGCTCGCCAAATTTAACAGCGCTTGTCCCAGCTTCCCCGAATCAGCGTATATCGTGCCAATATTGCGATCGCAATTGACGATCAAAGTATTGCCATTTTTCCCTAGCGTCGGTTGAACAGTAGTGACAACCTGCTCGATCAAATCCCACACCTCAAAAGTCTCCAAGAAAAGAGTCATCTTTCCTGCTTCAATTTTAGAAATATCCAGGATGTCACTAATAATGTTGAGCAACTGCTTGCCTGCCATATTAATGCTTGCCAAATCCATCACAAACTCTTCTTCGCCGAGTTCCAGAGCCTCTTCTTGCAGCAGCTCGCTGTAGCCGATAATCGCATTCAAAGGCGTCCGCAACTCGTGAGTCATATTTGCCAAAAAAGTGCTTTTCGCCCGGTTGGCAGCTTCCGCAGCATTCTTAGCGACTTCCAATTCCTCCGATCGTTCCTCTAGCTGCCGCTGCCGCACTTCCAAACCGTTGAGCAAACTGCTAATTTGCTGAGCCATTGTATTGAGAGTAGAAGATAGCACCCCGATCGCATCATTAGAAACCACAGGCGATCGAGCCGTAAAATCACCGCTGGCCATCAGTTCCGCAGTTTCCCGCAGCAAGCCGAGATTCCGAATAATTGCCGACACCGACACAAAAGCCACTATCCCCGCGATCAAACTCAAAACTGAAGCCCCCAGCAGCCAGTGCTGAGTGCGGCTCGCCACTGCCAGAGTTTGCTGCACCAGCACCGCCATTGCTGCCTCAGAAACCCCCGCCGGAGTTGAGGCAGCTTTTATTGTCAGCAAATAGTTCTTCATCTCCACAGAACCCATCCACCCGACTCCCACCGCCATCCAAGTTATCAGTACCAAGATGACAAACAGCCCGCTCAAAGACGCCCGAGTTCCTAGAGAAATCGGCCTCGGAGCAAGTGCCGCCGCCCAAGGATAGGTTTTGAGAAAAGGATCTGGCGGAACCGGTGCGCCCGAATTCCAAATCTCCTCAATTTGACCGTCCGACCGCACCTTACCAATCCGCACTGTTTTCCAGATATGCTGCGTTTGGGCATCTATTTTTACCTTGCCCGATGGCGCTGCAAACTCAATATTTTTAGCAGCAGCCCTGACTTTAACCACATCTGTCGAACCAGCTTTTTCTACTGCTTGCTTCCACAGGTAAACGCCCAAATAAGCTGCTGCGATCGGGTCATCCGTGACTCGATTTTCCCCGTATCGGGCTTTATAAGCCTTGACAAATTTCCGATTTTCTGGTGTGTCCACCGTTTGAAAATAGTTCCAAACCACCCAATGTCCAGCAAGATTGGACGGCCCGATCGCCCGCACTTCCTCTTCTGCTACGCTAACCGACATCACCGGCAAATCCTCGGGGTTCACGCCAGCTTCCCGCAACTTTTGGAAAAAAGCCACATTGCTATCGCCGTTGAGAGTGTTGAGAATAGCATCTGGTTTCACTGCTAAGATATGTGCGATCGCCTCGCCCACTTCCCTCGATCCCAGCGGCAGATACACTTCCCCCGCCAACTCTCCCCCCAGTGCCGCCAGTTGAGCTTTCACAATCCGATTTGCCGTGCGGGGAAAGAGATAGTCCGAACCCAACAGGAAAATTTTCCGCTTTCCCTGTGTCAGCAAGTAATTCACCCCAGGCACAATCTGTTGGTTCGGGGCAGCACCAGTGTAGAAAATATTCGGACACTGTTCTAGCCCTTCATACTGCACCGGATAGAACAGCAACCCGTTGCCGTGCTCGAAAGCAGGCAGTACAGCTTTGCGGCTCGCCGAAGTCCAACAGCCAAATACCACCGCCACCTGCGCTTCTAAGAGCAATTGCTTAGCTTTTTGAGCAAAAGTCTGCAAATCGCTGGCTCCATCTTCTATAACCGCTTCCAAGGGGCGTCCGAGCACCCCTCCGGCCGCATTAATTTCCTCAACCGCCAACAGCGTCGCATCTTTAACAGAAATTTCGCTGATGGACATCGTGCCCGTCAGCGAATGCAACACACCTATTTTGATCGGCTCACGAGTCGGGCCGGCTGCTTCGAGGGGGTTACTGCTCCTTGCTCCCATAGGGTTTTAGATAATTTTTACTAATAACAGAAATTTTAGTTCGATCCTGCTGGAAGTTAGCCTTGAGGCTAACTCTTGTTTAGCAGATTATTTAACCCGATCGCCACCAAACTTGGGAATTGCTGCACCCTACAGATTTTAACTTTCCAACTCTCAGCATAGACTTAAGTCTGCACTAAACTGCCTCCCATTTCTCTCTTCATCTTTTACCGAAGTCCAAAGAGCCTCATACCACAACATTCGACACTTAATGCCATCGCTCGCGCCGCAGAAAAATTCTCCCCCCTCCTCCCCTTTTCCCAACTCATTCACTGCCCGCGACTTGCGACCCACCAAGCAATCTCACCCACTATTCCCCTTCCCCTATCTCTTTTGGGGCTAAGGGAAGTTTCCGTAATTTATCTTAACTATAAAACTCAAAATTATTCACCAGCCCCTATCTCCCTTCAGGTAGATGGAAGTCTTCGTGATTTCCGTTATCTTAAGTATAAGGTTAACTTCTAAGTACCCTGGTTAAAAATAAATTTTGCAAACAATAGGGGAAAAACTAATGAATAGTCAAGAAAACGCGACCCACACGGCCACCGAAAATCAAGTCACCCTACCAAAATCCAAGGAAATATTGCTCGGCGAGGAAACAGAAAAAGCCCTCGGTCAGCAAAAAAAAGAAGATGCTCAAACTATGCGCGCTGTCGAACAGTTGAAAGAAGAACTTCAGCACAAAATAGATGAAGAATGTCATCACAAGGTAGATTAAAACTAATACGGATTTTTTTCGGTGTGGGTAAGATGCAATCTTGCCCACACTCGCTTTGGGAAGGCAGAAGGCAGAAGGCAGAATTAAATAAAAATTTATAGTTTTAAATTATTTTGGGTATGAAAAAAAACTCCGGGAAGCGGGGTTGACCATCCACCAGCTTTTTTACACAAATACTTCGTTGCAGCCACCAGAAACGGTGAAAAAAAACCTATAAGTATGAAAGTGGCAGGCTGTCCAAGACAGAAAAATAACTTTTCCATCTTCCATCTTCATTTGTTATTCATTCTTTCTTCCTAGAGGTAGAGTGCAACGCAGCTCCTAGTTACCTATGATGAGTTTATTAAGTAGAAAATGTCTGATTAGATACAGATAGGGAGAAAACCATGAGCACTGAAGATAGAGCAAAGGCAACTGGCAACAACATCGCAGGCAAAGCTCAAGAAGCCCTAGGTAATGTTACTGGCGACCCGAAAGATAAAGCAGAAGGCAAAGCCAAGCAGGCAAAAGCTGAAGCTGGTCACGCGATCGAAGATGTAAAAGATGAGCTCAAAAAGAAACTAGACTAAGCCTAATACTATAGGCATTGAGAGGGTCGAGCAACCTGACCCTTTCAAGTATTCCAAATGTTTTAGGAACGGAGGAAAAAAGGTGAGTTTATTGCAGCAGAGTCGCAAAATAATTGCGGGCGTACTTTTGGTATTAATGCTGGCAGTTACTACTGCCTGCGCGCCCAGCGTTTCCGCCCAAAAACCGACTGATGTACCTGTAGCAATTGGTGGCAGTCAGGGTTATTACGCGCAGCTAGAACGTGGCAATACCGCCGCAGGTCAAGATTTTGGTCAATGGGTAACAAAGACGGCTAAGGGCTTGGTTCAGGATGCTTATGTGCGCGACAATAACAAATTGGGAGTTGTAATTACCCAGCAAGTCCGCCCGACTGAAGTGAAAGATTTGGCGAAATCTTTAGCACAAGGTTTTCACCGCAATTTCCCAAATCAGGATGTAAGTGTTTTGGTTTACGCTCCTGACAAAAAGTTGATTTTGACTGCTAAGTACGACCAGCAATCAAATCAGATTGAATACAAGTCTTGACCGAGTTAGCAAGCTTAAATGATAGCCGCGTGGCGGTTTAATATTCCGCAGTTTTTCAAAGGCTAAATCATCTCAATTTAAGACTGAAATGTTGTGTAGATTGGAAGAGAGTTACCATGAGTAGCAGCGATAATTACAAGCGTCAAATCATGAACGATTTAGCCCAGGGCGATCGAGAAATGATGCCGGAGACAACGGGTGAAGATTACGAAAACTTTGACGATTTTGCTCAGAGAACTTCCCCTGCTCAGCGCAAACAATTATTCGGGCGTTCCCTGAATCACGACTCCCTCCCGCCGGCTCAGTTGGAACCGGAATTGCAAAAGGCGATCGCCCAAATTAAGCCAAATGAACGCGACGATGTAGCACGGGAATTCTTCAAGCATTTGGGCAAGAGAGGATTGAACGATCGCCAATTGGAAAAGCAGCTAGGACTTTCTACCCACCACGCCAGCCGCATGAATGCTGACGATGTTACCAAGTTGGCCTCGTTCACCTATCACAATCACCCGGATATTTTCCAAGAAGTGCTAGCCGAACAGCCGAGTTTGATGAAGTTTTTAGGCAATCCAGTTGTTGCTGGTATTTTGGGAATAGTTGCGGCTAAATGGCTCAACAACCGTAAATAATCTTGGATTCAGACACGCTGCAAAGCTGATAGTACGTGCAGCAAATAAAAGGACGATCGCCAGGGCGATCGTCCTTTTATATTTTATATCTAGTCCTGTAGTAAAATAGTAATTGCTCAACCCCCTTGACAAGAAGACAAGATAGACATTAGATCAAGGAATGGAAAAACTCCCCGACTTAAAGCCTACGCACGCGCGTACTTTATCCACATCATTCTCTAATATGGAATCCAATCTAACTTATGGAGCCATTCTTCAGCTTCAGTAGTTTCCCAAATAAAATGAATTGTTTCTGCCCATCTGCCGATACTTCCACTTGGACGCACCTAAACTAATCCCCAACTTTGTCCCCCTGCGGCCCAATGTTACTCCAAATGTCCGCTAATACTTTTGCGATTATCCGTCACTAATAGTCGTTTCGATGATTCCAAATAAATTAGAATCTCTGGATCTAAGGTGCATAATGGCGGCGCATTTGAATCACCCACCCGCAAAATATCTATCTCCGGATCGAGGTTTAAAACAGCACTTTTGAGCTTAGGAGGCAAATTTTCATCGACTAAAAAACGAATTTTCACGCTTAGTTAAGTAACTCCTGTTCTCGCTGTGCTTTGATTGCTCTCAAACGCAATGCTAGAGGAGATGGATTAGCCAACCATTCCTGATAGCGTTCTTCCCGCCACTTCGCCAGCCGCAACATATAAGCATCCATCTGCCTCCGATTTTGCAGATAATAAGTTAGCGTCGCGTAAATTTTCTCTAAATTCAAACTTGGTAATTCTTCCAGAATTTGGTCGGGCGAATATCCATCCAAGTAATATTTAATCACGTCGTCAATGCCGATCCGATGTCCTTTTATGCGGATGTCATCAGGGTCTAGAAATTCAAAATAGTCTTCTAATTGCATCGGTGTATCTCCGAATACTTAGTTAAGCGCATTTAATCATAAATTGAAAAGGGCGATCGACCTTATATAATAGAAACTTGTTTACGATCGCCCTTTATCCCCCTATCATGCTTCAAATCCGCCGTCGTCCCCCCAGCACATCCGTCTCCGTCCTCTACCTCAGCTACCAAATCGCCGTACCCGACGCCGAACCCCAGCACATCCTCGAAGAAATCGTCTGGGAAAAAGAAGCTGAAGTCGCCCAAAAACGCGATCGCACCCCGTTAGCCGATCTTCACAAAAAACTCCCGTTTGCACCGCCAACTCGCGACTTTCTTGCCGCCCTTAAAAACGGTAAAACCACACCCGCTATCATCGCCGAAGTTAAAAAAGCTTCCCCCAGCAAAGGCGTAATTCGCGAAGATTTCGATCCAGTGGCGATCGCCCTAGCTTACCAACAAAACGGCGCCAGTTGCATCTCCGTACTCACCGATGAAAAGTTCTTTCAAGGCAGCTTCGACAACCTCGCTAAAATCCGTGCGGCAGTCGATTTACCCTTACTTTGCAAAGAGTTTATTATCTATCCCTACCAAATTTATCTCGCCCGCATTCACGGTGCCGATGCTGTACTTTTAATCGCCGCCATTCTATCTGACAAAGACTTACAATATTTTGTGAAAATTGTCAAGACTTTGGGCATGACAGCTTTAATAGAAGTTCACACTCTCGAAGAACTCGATCGAGTATTAACCCTAGAAGGCGTCAACCTGATCGGTATCAACAACCGTAACCTAGCAGACTTTTCCGTCAGCCTAGAAACCACCAGTCAACTATTAGCCTCCCGCCAAACCGAGATCCAAGCAAAAGGCATCCTCATCGTCAGCGAGTCAGGAATCCACACTCCCGCCGACCTCGCTAAACTTGCCACCGCCGGAGCCGAAGCCGTTCTCATCGGCGAATCTCTGGTCAAGCAGCCAGATCCGGGCGCCGCTTTAGCCTCCCTTGCCGATCGCCCTCCCAGCCTGTGAAAGGCGAGACCGCTTGACAAACCACCCTTAATTCTGATAAAAAATGATTAAGTAGGTAAATAATGAGAATTTCTAGCCTGCATCGACTCAAGCGCTACTGTAAAAAAGAAATAGCACTGAAAGCTATATTGCATAGAAATATTTTGCCAGAAAGCAATTAAATCTATTCTGTAAGCCTGTCGATCGCAAAATTTAGCGTGTCCCACGCACCCAGCCCCGAATATTCGATCGGCAAAGCAGGGGTTATTGTACGGTTAGAAAACAAATAAAAAATCGGGCATCTAATGTTCACCTGTGATGCCTCATGCAATTGCAATGGGGTGTCGGTTCGCTGAGGTATGTTAGCTTTCATGGAGCCAATCCCCCTTCCTTCGTACATTCATTATGAATTGCTACTTCAATTGTTAGAGCGCAAAACGATGTTTGCTGTCAGTCCACAATCGCCGCAGCAGCAACAAGTGCACCAACTTATTATTACACTGCGTAAAGCCCTTGCCATTCAAAAGCAATTAGAACAAAGCTGCGAGCGATCGAACTTAGCGGTAGAACATCGCTGGTCTCTAAATGAAATTAACCACAAGGGAGTTAAAAGTTAAAAAACTTAGAGTATCGACGCGACGTGACGTATCGTATTTGATTTATTCTATATAACTCCCACAGAAAAACTTAGGACAATATCATGGACAACAAATTAATGCTGATGATTCCCGGCCCGACGCCGGTGCCTGAAGCGGCATTGTTAGCGATGGCAAAACACCCGATGGGCCACCGCAGCAAGGAATTTGACGCGATTTTTGCAGAATGTACCGAAAACCTCAAATGGCTGCACCAAACTAAAAGTGACGTGCTGAGTTTAACGGTTTCTGGTACCGGCGCGATGGAAGCTGGGATAATTAATTTCTTGAGTGCGGGCGATCGAGTTTTAGTCGGATGCAACGGCAAATTTGGCGAACGTTGGGCTGAAGTTGCCGAAGCTTACGGTTTAAACGCCGAAATTATTAAAGCCGAGTGGGGCCAACCTTTAGACCCCGAAAACTTCCGCGAAAAACTCGAAGCAGATACAGAGAAGCAAATCAAAGCTGTCATCATCACCCACTCGGAAACCTCCACCGGCGTCCTCAACGACCTCGAAACCATCAACCGCCACGTTAAAGCCCACGGTGAAGCTTTAATTATGGTCGATGCTGTCACTAGCTTAGGCGCGGTCAATATTCCGATGGACGCTTGGGGAATCGATGTCATTGCTTCGGGTTCTCAGAAAGCTTACATGATTCCTCCAGGCTTGGGTTTTGTGGCAGTCAGTCCCAAAGCTTGGGAAGCTTACAAAACTGCGAAACTCCCCCGCTATTATTTGGATTTGGGCAAATATAGCAAAGACGCTGCCAAAAATACCACTCCTTTTACTCCCCCTGTCAATATGTTTTTTGCCCTGCAAGCATCGCTGCAGATGATGAAAACAGAAGGGTTGGAAAATGTTTTCGCGCGGCACAAACGGTTGATGACCACTACTCGCGCTGCTGTAAAAGCTTTAGGTTTGCCGTTGTTTGCTGCTGACGATGCCGCCAGCCCTGCGATTACTTCGGTTATGCCGCCAGAATCCGTAGATGCTCAAAAAGTGCGGACTTTGATGAGAAAGAGATTTGACATTGCTCTCGCCGACGGACAAGACCATTTGAAAGGTAAAATCTTCCGAATCGGTCATTTGGGCTTTGTGTGCGATCGCGATATTCTAGCAGCAATTTCCTCTTTAGAAGTCGTGTTGCAAGAATTGGGTCATGAAGGCTACACTCCTGGTGCCGGCGTCGCCGCTGCTGCCAAATTATTGGCTGAATCCTAATCCAAGTTATTAAAGGATTTTGGATTTTGGATTCTTTCTAAAATCTAAAATCCTTTTAATATGCTTCGGATAACCAATCAAAGATTTTATCCAACTGTTCGAGAGTGACTAAACCGTATTGCCACAGAACCATCGGCAAGGAATTCGGGTCTTGATCACGCTGCCGCTGTTTGTTATCGCCGACACGTTCGGCGACAGCAATTGACGCGGGTGAAATTGCCAAATCTTCTTGTAAAAAGCGAATTAATCGAGTGTATTTAGCGGGTGCCATGTGATTTCACCTCTAAGTATAGGACACCATTTTCTGATGTGAACCTGATGTTTTTGATGAGTAATAAGCCAGTTTTAAATTTGTCTTGTTACCGTTTATAGCTTTTAAAACGCTATTAGCGGTTGAACTGCCAAACGTAATGCTGAGTGCTACTGTAAAGCTAACCTTTCCCAAAAAGTGAAAGGTTTTGCAATTTTGCTGATGTCGGCCCGATCGACTTGCGATCGCGATCGAACCTAAACTGAATACCTCGGCATCTTTGGAGCGCGAATCAGAATAAATTCTGCTACCTAACACTACTAAACCAAGTTCAGAGTTTAACTTCATCTGCCGAAATGCAGAATCCGCAAATCTACTTCGGGAAAATTAGTTAGATATTTCGATCAAACCCGAAACTGCTACCAGAAGTTAAGTTTGCCAATTACCGCCAATTAACTTGGCTCGTAGCATATTACTTTAGATAGGTTTAGTAGATTTAGCTCGATCGCCAGAACTTCCAGAGAATTTCTTTTCGTGTTGCTACACCTTGAGGCTGAGTATCGTCTCTCAGGATTGGTAACGAGTCGCTGACTCGTCTCATACCTGCGACCAACCATCTACAGCTTCCGGAAACAAGCTCAAGTCCTGACTGACTGAGATCGACATCGTAGCAAATCTTTGGGTGTTTGTACTGAATCTTACATTAATATCTTAACAAATTTAATCAATTTTTGTAAAGTTTCTAAATTTTCGTCGGTATTCCGAAGGCAAGGGGCTCTCTGGGGGATTGAAACCGGGGGATTATGTCTGTGTGCAGATTTTACTGAAACAGTCCGAAGTTTTACTGGAAAAACTCGATTTCAATACGATCGCCCACTTTGACACCGAGTTCAGCAGCCCGCCCGCCCCGGAGTTCAATAACTCGATCGACAGCAGTATCGGGCCCGTAGGTAGGACAAGGATCTTCAGTACAAGGAGGTGCAGAAACTTCGATCGCCTCAACCACCCCATCCCGGATAAAAATCATATCCAGAGAAATCTTGCAATTTTTCATCCAAAAATTGACCCGCCGCGCCGGTTTAAACTCAAACAGCATTCCTCTGTCATCCGGCAAAGAAGTTCTGTACATTAAACCCATAGCCTGCTGTTCCACTGTTTTCGCCACTTCGAGTTCGATTGGGCGATCGCCTATCCGAGCTCTAGCAGAAACAGGCAGCACTTGACCCGATGTTTTCGCCGTCG
The DNA here is from genome assembly GCF_036701585.1 of Microcoleus sp. POL10_C6. Taxonomy (NCBI): domain Bacteria; kingdom Bacillati; phylum Cyanobacteriota; class Cyanophyceae; order Oscillatoriales; family Microcoleaceae; genus Microcoleus; species Microcoleus sp. POL10_C6. Next base: position 42,012 of record NZ_JAUBRB010000013.1, read on the forward strand.
GAGACTGATTCGCCAAAATACCAGTAGCACCAGCATTCGCGATCGGTAAAGTCGGCGAACATCCCAGCAAAAATATACTTACTCCAATACCGAGCAAAGTAGCTAAATAATTCATAAAGATTTTAGATTTTAGATTTTAGATTTTAGATTGGGCATGGGGCATAGGGCATGGGGCATGGGGCATAGGGCATGGGGCATGGGCATTGTTGACTAATGACCACTGACTAATGACTAATGACTGCTGACTAATGACTAATGACGGCTTCAAGCTTCCCGCATCACATAGCCAACACCGCGCACCGTCTGAATCAAGCGCTTTTCGCCCTCATCTTCAATCTTGAGTCGCAGATAGCGGATGTAAACCTCAATCACATTCGACTCGCCCAAAAAGTCGTAACCCCAAACATTTTCCAGAATTTGTTCCCGAGTCAAAACCTCGCGGGGATGTTCCATCAAATACTTTAGCAGCTCAAATTCCTTCATCGTCAGGTCGATCGCCCGTCCGTTCCGCAGGGCCCGCCTAGAGGCTAAATCCAAAACTAAATCGCCAAACCTCAATTGTTCGTTGCTGCTGTTATCCGGCTGCAAATACAAGCGCACCAACTGCAAAAACTCCTCAGTGCGGTAAGGTTTAAGAAAATAATCATCCGCCCCAGCTTCCAGACAAGCTACGCGATCGTCAACTGTATCACGACCGACGAGTAGCAGCACCGGCACCCGATTGCCAATACTTCTGAGGTAAGAACACAGTGATAGCCCCGACTCAGGGCCAAGTATCCGGTCAATTACAATCAAAGCAGGCTGCAATTCACGGGCTAAATTTTGGCCGGTGGCGGTGTTAGAAGCTACTACCGGTTCATAGCCGGAGGATTTTAAGTCGAGACTCAAGTGTCCGGCGAGAACTTCGTCTGTTTCAACTAGCAGGACACAGGGATTGCGATCGAGAGTAATTGCAGCCATTGAATTGACCTGTGAAGACCATAACTGTTCTAGCACGTCTTAAGGGACAGTTGACAGTTGACAGTTGACAGTTGACAGTTGACAGTTGGTTATTAGTTATTTGTGATTAGTTATTTGTTAGTTCCAATGCCCAATTCTACCGTGCATTGATGCCCTATGCCCAATTCGCAATTCACAATTTGAATCTATGAGCATAATCGTCTTCGGCAGTATCAACATCGACCTAGCAGCAAAAACTCCCCGCTTGCCGCAACCAGGGGAAACTATCATCGGTAGCAATTTTTTCACGGCCGGTGGCGGCAAAGGAGCAAATCAAGCAGTAGCGGCCGCCCGTCTCGGCACTTGCACCCACATCATCGGTCGCGTTGGCAACGATAAATTTGCTGAAGACTTATTGACAAATTTACAATCTTATGGTGTAAATACAGACAATGTATTAATAGACCAAAACACTCATTCAGGAGTGGCAATTATCGCCGTAGACGAGACAGGTCAAAATAATATTATTGTGATTCCGGGGGCGAACAATAATGTCGGTGAAGCAGATATAGAACGTCTCCAAAAACTGTTAACAGCAGCTACATCCTTGCTGTTACAGTTAGAAATTCCCCTGGAAATTGTCCAAAAAGCTGCGAAAGCTGCTCGTCAAGCGGGGGTGCGAGTTATTCTCGATCCAGCACCGGCTAGGGCGGATTTGCCGATCGAACTTTATCCGCTAATTGACATTATCACGCCGAATGAAGTGGAAGCGGGCCAGTTAGTCGGTTTTCGGGTGAATGACACCGAAACAGCGATTGTAGCTGCCAAACAGTTGCAGGAGCGCGGTGTCAAGAATGTTATTGTCAAATTGGGCGATCGCGGGGCTGTTGCTGTTACTGCGGATGAAACCTTTTTTGTACCGGCTTTTGCTGTGGAGGCGATCGACACTGTGGCTGCTGGCGATGCTTTTAACGGCGGATTAGCCTCTGCATTAGATGCCGGTCTGTCCTTGTCGGAGGCGGTACGGTGGGGCGCAGCAGCGGGCGCTCTGTGCACAACTAAAGTGGGTGCTCAAGGTGCTATGTGCGATCGGGCAACTTTTGATGATTTTTTGCATACTAGACTTATTGCATAAATCTTTGATAGAGCCGGTTAACCGCAGATTTTAAGCAGATAAACACAGATGAACGCAGATAATTTCAAGAGATGAAAGTGAACGACCATAATAGGTCTATTTTCTGTAAAAAAAAATCCAAATTTTGTGGGGTGGGCTTTGAGCATCACCCCAAATATGCAAGAATTTAAATCTGTAACCGCTTGTCCTAATTCGGTCGCTGAATAATTGTTTCAGCTACCCGCCGCTTGACTTTTGGATCGATACCAATCAGCCGCACGTATTCGCCGCCGTGTTCCGCCAAACAAGTTTCTAAAGATGCAACCACATCTTTTTCCTGTGCAGTTTTAATCGTCGCGCAACTTTGCCAAGAACCAGTTTTAAATCGGCGATTATCTGCATATTCCATGCCAATTTTGCAGCCTCTTGCTAACAACTGCTTTACTTGTTCCAATACCTCGGAACTCAGCCGCGCCGCATGACCGTTACCACCTTCAGAACTTGGCTCGACGTAAGCCTTATAATATTTGGAGGACGGGTCGTTTAATTCACTTTGCGTGGGCGCAGTAGCAGGGGCATTGGGGGTTCCTTGAACGTTAAACAGGCGCGATTGGTTGTATTCATCTACTAAGCGCATTTCCTGAATCCGCTTTTGTTGACCTACCATCAAACTGCCCATTTCTAATAAATGAGCGAGGCTGAAATTCGGGTTCTGGAAATCTGGCGCTGCTTCCAAAGTGTTTACCAAACGCTTGGAAACTCGCTCAATTCCTACTTTGTGAATAAATTCGCGGATTTGTTCGTCGTAAATGCGCGATCGCAAAGCGCTAAAAAAGTCGATCGCCTGATCGGGAAAATTATCAACTAACCCCACAATCTCGGTTTTTGACAATTTGTCCGACTCAAAAATTCCTCCAACAATGCCAATTTTATCATCCCGGCTGGGTTCCCAATAAAACTTTTCCATCCGCCCGTCGCGAATCAGCGGCGCGTACAGCGTAGAAAAATCATTTCCGGTGACAATAATCGGCACTCGGTGCAGCGGCGTGCTGTCATAACTTCCCGGTAACTGCACATTAGTTGGATTGTCAGCAATATTCATCAGAGTCGCATTGACCATCTGAGTATTGACAGTATATTGAGTAGTAGTATCGAACCTGCCAGCACCGGCATCCAAATCGTTAATAAAGATGGCGCACATCTCGCCGCGCACGCGAATTTGCTCCGCCGCTTCCCGGTAGCGCAAGCGAATTAAACGCGCCGGATCTCCGGCATCCGGGCTTTCTAATTCCCCACCAGATATCATCACCGGTTCAAAGCCCATCCGCCGAAAAACCAGTTCGGTTTGAAAAGTTTTGCCTTCTCCTTTGCGGCCATGAATTCCCAAAATTAGGGGAACTCTTACCCCGGGTAAATTTAAAAAGTTTTTAGTGACGTGCACCGCAACTTTATCGAGAAAGTTAGGAGAAATGTAATAACTCATCAGTAGATTTGTGAGGGATTAATTGAGTTTACTGTTATGATTTTATGACAAAACTAACAGGCTGCACCGCTAACCTGGATTTTTACCGTACAATCGAGGTCTGCATATTATGTGTTAAGGAGCGATTCGTGAGTCCAGAAACCTTATTAAAAGAACCAAACGTGCAAGCCGAAGCCAGTCTCTTCAGTTCTGAGAGCTTCGACAGCTATGTAATGACAACTTACGGGCGTTTTGCGATCGCCCTAGAACGGGGCCTGGGCTGCCGCGTTTGGGATACCGAGGGCCGCGAATATCTCGATTTTGTGGCTGGTATTGCTACCTGCACTCTGGGACACGCCCACCCGGCAATGATTGCAGCGGTAACTCAGCAAATTCAGACCCTACACCACGTTTCTAATCTTTATTACATCCCCGTACAGGGCGAGCTGGCGAAGTGGCTTGTAGACCATTCTTGCGCGGACAGAGCCTTCTTTTGCAACTCCGGTGCTGAAGCTAATGAAGCGGCAATTAAACTCGCCCGCAAGTACGCCCACGAAAAATTAAATATCTCGAATCCGACAATCATTACCGCCGTTGCGAGTTTCCACGGGCGGACTTTGGCAACAATTACGGCAACGGGACAGCCTAAATACCAAAAGGGTTTTAGCCCTTTGGTTCCCGGATTTCACTACGTGCCATACAACGATATTAGTGCGATCGAAAGTGCGATCGAGCAACTCGACAAAGACGAACGCCAAGTAGCAGCAATTATGCTAGAAGCGCTGCAAGGCGAAGGCGGAGTTCGCCCCGGAGATATCGCCTACTTCCAGCGCATTCGGGAAATTTGCGACGAAAAAGGCATTTTGCTGATTCTCGACGAAGTGCAAGTCGGGATGGGACGCAGCGGCAAATACTGGGGTTACGAAAACCTCGGCATTGAACCCGATATCTTTACATCTGCCAAAGGATTGGGCGGCGGTATCCCGATCGGCGCTATGCTGTGCAAATCTTTCTGCGATGTATTTGAACCCGGAAGTCACGCCAGCACTTTCGGCGGCAATCCTTTTGCTTGCGCTGTAGCTTTGTGCGTTTGCCAAACTTTAGAACGGGAAAACCTTCTAGAAAACGTGCAGCAGCGCGGGGAACAGTTGAAAGCAGGCCTCAACAAGTTGGCGGCCACATATCCGCATTTAATTGCCGAAGTGCGCGGCTGGGGTTTGATTGTCGGGATGGAATTGCAAGCTGACATCGAACTTACATCGGGCGATATCGTCAAATCTGCCATCGCCGCAGGAGTTCTGTTGGTTCCAGCAGGGCCGAAAGTGTTGAGATTTGTCCCGCCGCTGATTGTCACGGCCGCTGAAGTCGATCGAGCTCTGCTGGCAGTGGAGTCAGCCTTGCGTTCTCAAGCGGTACAGTAAAATTTAGTGAGTTGATTTTTGTTAGCTGTAGCGCTGAAACTCGCGCAATATCCTAGATAACTCACTTAGTCCAGGACACACTCTTCCTCAGAAACCGGGTTTCTTTCGAGATTTCTCGTTACTAAACCCAATATTTTCCCAGAAACCCGGTTTCTTAGCGTAAGTCCGATCGGGGTAAAAGTAAACCCGCCCCGCTGCAAGTGTGTCAGGGCGGGTTTTTCAAGTTTAGAACTGTCTGTTAAACCCGCCCTGAAAGACTGACGGCGCTTTGAACCAGGATTTTACTCAAGGCAAGACGCTAATACTATTAGCCATTGCAGGTGCTAGTTTCGCTATCTGCGTGTCTGTTGGGACTTGTGAATCCTGATTTAACTATTTCGGGCCCTTCCAACTCAACTGAGTACCGTTATAGTGGGAAGGGCGGGTGACGACGATTGCATCCTCAAGTAATTTTGGGGCTCGCTTTCAAGAGAGAAAATATGTAATCCTCGTCACAAAATTTTTTCGTAATGCTTTGATCGTCAACTGTATATTGTGAGAGAATAGAAGAACCAAGGAGGTGATGTTGATTGCTACACAAGGCTATCCAAGTTCGTTTGTATCCTACCCAAAATAAACAAATACAAGTAGCTTCAACTTTTGGGGGTGCGCGTTGGTGGTCTAATTATGGTCATAATCAATCAATTGAAGTATATAAAAAAACTGGTAAAGGACTTGGCTACTCCGGTCTCAACACACTTTTACCTGTTATCAAAAAATCCGATGAAAGTGTAGGGTTATGTCAGTATTACAGCCAATTTGGGCAAGCTACTACGCTCAAGCTAACGACTGCATACCAAAAAAAAATTGATGAAGTTGCTGGGTTTTATAATTTCCCATCTCAAGCAAAAAAACTGTTATTTCAGCATCCTAAAAGCGTCAACTTTGTGGGTACTCTAATTTTAGATTATAGGGGAAGAACTAAGACGAAAAAAATAAAGAGATATAGATTAACTGATGGTAAAATTCAGACTTCAATTATTAGTAAAAAATATTCAGGGAAATATCTGGCATCTATACTGACTGAAATCAAAGCTGAGAACCAGAGAACAAAAGAAGGTAGGATTGCGGGCAGTGATTTAGTATTGAAATACTTTGCTATTGTCCCCGATGATGAAAAAGTATCTAAATATGACAATGCCAAGCATTTTGCCAAGCACCAGAAGAACTTGAAGCGCAAGCAGCCAAAGTTTACAGGCCACCAAAAAAAAAGTAATTCTGAATACAAATATAGAAAAGCTGTTGCCAAGGTATGCGAAGGGTTTAGGAATGGGTGGCAAGATTTTCTACATAAACTTAGTTATAAGTTGGTCAGCGATCGCCTCGCGGTCATAGTAGAAAACTTTCATTTCTGGAACAGGATTCGCAATTCCAATTTGGCGAAAGCAAGATCGGATGAGGTTTTGGGAAGTTTTACCAACTTCTTAGCCTACAAGTGGGAACGCAAAGGCGGGAACTTAGTCGAGATTGATAGAGGGGTTTCCAGTTCCAAACCTTGTTCTAATTGTTTCCATCAAATGACCGAGATGCCATTAGATATGAGGGAATGGACTTGTCCTCACTGTGCTACCGATCGCGATCGGGAGGGGAATGCACCGATAAAGATGAAAGCAGAAGCTATCAAAACACTAAAGGCGGAAGGTTCAGCCGTTTCGGCTTTAGGATGCGAGGTAAGACCAAAGGTTGGACGAAAGTCTCAGCTAAGGCACTCGCCTATGAGTACAGAAGCCCCTACTATATTCGGTACTACGATTTAGGGGTGGGTAGTTCACTTGGTTGCACAGAATCAGCGCTCCTATGGTTAATAGTTTGGCGGAATGCACGATGGACGAACAGCGTCGCAAAACTGATGTTAATATGCTCCAAGCGCTGCTGGAAAATCCTGGGGACTCAGGAATAGATTTGATTTTGAGGACGAACCCAAAGTCGATCGACTTTGGGTTCGTGCAAACGCTTTATTTGGAAGAACCGGCACTGACGCGAGAAAGTTTGCTGAAAGCTGCAAAATTTTTCCAAAGGGCGATCGCACCCTTAGAATCTGCAAAAGGGAATTATAAATTGCCCGCAACCGGGGCAGCATATCTGGCTTTTTTAGCAGAAGTATTGCAGGCAGTGGCGCGCGGCGCTGATTCGCAGCACCTGTACTCGCTGCTGAGAAACAATTTAGACAAACTCGACCAGAATTTCGCACAACTGCTGCGCCACTGGGCCACTTTGGTGCTCCCTGCTGCCAAAGAATCGGAGACTAGGCGCATTGCAGCGTTAATCGGCAATCTGAGCAACAAAATTGGGCGGTTTCCCCTCGGCAGCAAGGCTCATAACTTGGAAATCGAAATTGCCGGTTACGAAACAGTTGCTAAGGTGTTTACCCGCAAAGACTTTCCCCAAGAATGGGCGGTGATGCAAAACAATCTGGGCAACGCTTATAGCGATCGCCCCAAAGGTGATAAGGCTCAAAATATCGAACAGGCGATCGCTTGCTTTGAAAATGCCCTACAAGTACGCACGCCCGAACATTACCCGGAACAGTGGGCGACGCTGCAAAACAATCTGGGCAACGCTTACAGCGAGCGTCTCAGGGGAGCTCCGGCAGACAATCTAGAACAGGCGATCGCCTGCTATCAAAACGCACTGCGAGTTCGCACCCGCGAAACTTTTGGGGAAGAGTGGGCGAGCACTCAAAACAATCTCGGCCGTGCTTACAGCCGCCGACTGCGGGGCAACCGAGCCCAAAATCTGGAACTGGCAGTCGCTTGCTACCAAAATGCTTTGCAAGTCTACAACCGCAAGGTGTTTCCCCGGCGTTGGGCCACAACTCAAAATAATTTGGCAAATGCTTACTGCGAGTTGCTGGGGGGCAACCGAGCCGAAAATCTGGAATACGCGGTTACGTGCTATCAGAGAGCTTTGCAGGTGCGGACTCGGGAAGCTTTTCCGCAGCAGTGGGCAACGACTCAGAGGAATTTGGGCCGGGTGTTTGTCGATCGCATCAAAGGCGATCCGGTGGAAAATATGGAAATGGCGATCGCCTGCTATCAAAATGCTTTACAAGTCTACACCCGCATCAAATTTCCCGAAGCCTGGGCTTCGATCCAAACTTACCTCGGTAGGATATACAGTCGGCGCGTGAAAGGGGAAAAAGCCGACAATATGGAAATGGCGATCGCCTGCTATCAAAATGCTTTGCTCTTTTGCAACCGCCAAAAATCTCCCGAACGCTGGGCTATGCTGTGTGCCTACCTCGGCCGCGCTTTCTGCGAACACGTGAAAGGGGAAAAAAACCGCAACCTCAAAAGCGCGATCGCCTGCTATCAAAATGCGGGCGAAGTCTACACCAGGCAAGCCTATCCCAACCGCTGGGCAATGCTACAAATTTATCTCGGCAGGGCTTATTCGCAACTGACCGAGGCGGAAAACTTGTCCCACATGGAAAGCGCGATCGGCTGCTATCACAGCGCCTGTCAAGTCTACACTCGCGAAACCTATCCCCACCGCTGGGCTGAAATTTTATTTTATTTGGGTCAAGCTTACCGAATTCGAGGCGACTTGCTTCGCGCCTACGGGGTTTTTACTGCTGCGGTCGATACTGTGGAATTCTTGCGTTGCGAAGTTGGGGTTGATACAGTCGATTTTGGCGATTCCCTACGGGATAGCTACGCTTCACGGACGAGTACCGCAAAAGTCAAATTAACCCGCACCTGGGCTGGACTCTATAAATGCCTGGTGCAAGTTGGCCTCGAACTCGGCGCCAGCCAACCTGAATATTACGCTAAGGCTCTGGAATACGCCGAACGCCACAAAAATCGGAATTTGGTACAACTGCTGGTTAAATGTCACTTGACTCCGAAAGCCGAAATTCCTGCAGCGGTGCGAAGCGAGTTGGAGTCCCTGCAACTGGAAATAGCGGGGGAACAGCGGCACCAAGAACAGGGAGAACCTGAGCCGAACACGACCTTGATTTCTGAGGGCGATAGCCAAGGTTTGAACAGCGGTTCTCTGCTGCCGAACTCGGACTTCATGCACTTAAATCAATTGTGGAAGCAGTTGGATAGGTTGATTGCGCGGGAGGTGCAGGCAAACGACCCTTTCTTCAGCCTCGCTCACAAAGTTGAACCGATCGCTTTTGAGCAAATTCGCCAATTGTTGCCTGATGACAATTGCGCTGCTGTGGTGTGGGCGAGTTTGGGGGAGTTGCTGGTTGCTTTTGTGGTGGTAAAGAGTGCACAATATCCCGCCGTTCACCTGTGTTCGCCGGAAAATGCTTTGGCTGCCGAAAGTTGGAGCCAGGAGTACCTCACCGCTTATTCTGAACAAAAAGGTCGCTGGATCAATCATCTCCCGACTCGCCTCAAACGCTTGGCTACGATGCTGGAAATCGATCGAGTGGTGGCGCTGATTCCTGATAATTGCGATCGGCTGATTTTTGTGCCGCACCGATTTTTGCACGCTTTGCCACTCCACGCTTTGCCTTTGGCGGGGAGAGACGGGTTTGAGGACGGTGGGGGAATTTTTAGGTCTGGGTGGAGCGATCGCAGCGGTTTTGAGGTGGAAACCTACAGCCTTTCGGATTTTTCTCAAAGTTCGTCTTTTGGCGACGTTGCAGCGCCTACTACTTCTTTGATTGATCGATTTCCCGGAGGAATTCGCTATGCTCCTAGCTGTCAGCTATTGCTGTTGAGACAAAGTGCACACGGAGCGGCTATTGGTCGGTACAAACCAGGTTTGCAGCAGCTTTTGGCAATTCCAACTTTCACCAGAGATGCGTTCTACAGCAACATTGAAATCGGCACTATTTCCCAGTATTTTGCCACTACAGAAGTTGTGCGCCATAAGCCGGCAATTAAAGAGGCTTTTTCCCAAGAAATCTCTGCTAATAATGGGAATTTGCCCCAGGAAATAGGGCAGTTGCCGCAGAAAAAATGCGCTCATTTTGCTTGTTTTAGTTTGCTTAATTTGGCTTGTCCTCTGAAATCCGCAGTGTTTTTGAGGAATGATTCTCTGAGTTTGGAGGAAATTTTTAATCTGGATTTTAGACAATATTTTTTAGTTACTTTATCGGGTTGTGAAATTGCCGCTGGCGGAGTTAGCGGTGCTGGAGGAGATTTTGTGGGTTTGTCGGCGGGTTTGTTGTATGCTGGCACGTCTAGTGTGGTTAGCAGTCTGTGGAAGGTGAACGATGTTTCTACGCTGCTGCTGACGAGCAAGTTTTATGAAAATCTGCGACGGTTTTCTCGGTTGCAGGTGGGAGATGTGGCGATCGCGTTGGGGGACGCTCAAAGGTGGCTGCGGGATTTGACTAGCGAGGAATTGGAGGTGTTGCTGGCGGATTTTCAACCTCAAATTTCGCAAATGTTCGATCGGCTTTCTCAAAGTTCTCGCCTGATTGCGGAGGCTTCTTTGCAGCAAATTCGCAACCGCAAACCCTATCCTTTTGCCAATCCTTATTATTGGGCGGCTTTTACTGCGGCTGGGGTTTAGTTATTACTCATTAGTCATTAGTCCTTAGTCAACAGTCAACAGTCATTAGTCATTTAAAAACCCGACACTAACAACTTATTTAAAATTGTCAATGTCGGGCGCAAATTCAACAAATTACAGCAAAAATTAGGACTTTTTGCCGAAAACTTGTTCTTTCAAGGCTTGAATTTCTTGACCTAATTGTTGCCGGTTGGACGATCGCAGCAAATAGCGGTAGATAAACCACCCGGTGTATCCGATACCAATTAGCTCGAATGTGGGTGCTAGCAGGGGGATGTCGTTGAGTTCGTCTATTACGCCCAAAAGCACTTTCAAAGAGACAATCGAGGCTATAATTACACCGATAACAGTCAGGGGACTTTTGTACTGCTCGTAAAAGCTGCCGATGTAAGCGGGAAACTCGGACAAAATTGAGATAATTTGTTCTTTGATCTGCTGGGCCTGACTTGGCGGTTCTTCGGTAATTATGACCTTTGTTGTACCGCTTGAACTGTCTGCTTCATTTCCGGCAGGAACTTCGGTGATGATAACGGTTGTTTCTGGTTCGTTTGATGAAGTCATTTCTCCACTCGCAATAGTTTTTTGCTGGTTGGCGGCAGGTATTTCAACTGCTGCTGCGACTGTTTCAAGAGCCGGTATTTCGACTGCTGCAACCTCCCCGTCGGTTGGTTCAAGAGCCGACACTTCGCCTGTTTCTGAAGTCGGTATTTCGACTGCTGTAACTTCCACTGCTTGTTCGACAGTCGGCGTTTCGACTGTTTCGATCGCAAGTTTTTCCACTTCTGAAACCTCTGCTGCTGGTTCAACAACCGGGGTTTCGACTGTTTCAAGAGTCGGTGTTTCGACTTTTGAAACCTCCACTGCTGACTGTTCTGTAGCAGAACTTTCGGCGACTGTTTCTGCGTGTGGTTGTTCTGGGGTAGGAGTTTCGTCCGCGACACCAACAGCAGGCCCATTCAAGTTGCTAATGGCATCAAGCAAACGGGTTTTAGCCGTTCCTCGCTGGTGAAGGATTACCCAAGATTCTATCAGGTCGGGGCCGTGCATTGCACCTGTCAGAGCGGCTCTGAGCGATCGCATAATTAGCCCTTTGTTAAGATTTTTCTCTTTACTGAGCTTTTTAGTGATTTTCTGAGCTTCCGCTGATGTCAGGGACGAATGACTTTCCATAGCTTCTACAACTGCTTGTAAAGCCTGTGCCGCCCCTGTTTGCTGCAATTGTGCGAGTGCTTCTTCTTCGTATTCCACGGTGGTGGAGAAGAATACCTTACACATATCGACAGCATCGGTTAAGCGAACGAGACTCGGGCCGATTAAAGCAGCTATTTGTTCGAGCCAGGGGCGGTCTGCCTCCAAGTCAAACTGATAACCGCCTTTCTGCCACCAATAAGGTATCAGCAAATCTGTCAATTGCGGCACTGGCATTTTGTGCAGGTATTGACTGTTTAGCCAATTGAGTTTATCCCAATCAAATTTTGCACCAGCTTTGTTGACTCGATAGAATGTAAATAATTCTGCTGCTTCCGACAGTGTAAATATTTCCTGCGTTGAATCCGGCGGAGTCCAACCGAGCAAAGTCATGTAATTAACTAAAGCTTCGGGCAGGTAGCCCATATCTTTGAAGTCAGAAATCGAGGTTACGCCGTCGCGTTTAGAAAGCTTTTGCCCTTGGGAGTTTAAAATCAGCGGCGTGTGGCCAAATTCTGGGATTGTCGCGCCCAAAGCTTCGTAGAGCAATATTTGTTTGGGAGTATTGCCGATGTGATCTTCGCCGCGGATGACGTGGGTGATGCCCATGTCGATGTCATCGACAACTACGGCGAGGTTGTAGAGTGGTTGGCCGATGACGCCGCCGCTGGATGCCCTGGCAATTACCATATCGCCGCCGAGGTCGCTACCTTTCCAGGTTACGGTGTCGCGCACCATGTCGTTCCAAGCGATCGTGCGATCGTCGTCGATGATAAACCGAATCACAGCTTGTCGCCCTTCGCCTTCAAAAGCTGCGCGCTCTTTGCTTGTCAAGTTGCGGTGTCGGTTGTCGTAGCGGGGGGCTTGTTTGTTGGCTTTTTGTGCTTCCCGCATTTCGTCGAGTTCTTCCGACGTGGTGTAGCAGCGGTAGGCGAGTCCATTGTCTAGAAGGGTTTGGACTGCTCGGCGGTATATTTCCAGACGCTGTGACTGAAAACTCGGGCCTTCGTCCCACTCCATACCCAGCCAGGTGAGGCCTTCGAGGATGTTATGGGTGTATTCGCTTTTAGAACGTTCTACGTCTGTGTCTTCTACCCGCAGGATGAATTTGCCGCCTTGGTTGCGGGCAAACAGCCAGTTGAATACGGCGGTTCTGGCGGTACCGATGTGTAGGTTTCCGGTGGGACTGGGGGCTAGACGGACTCTGACATTCATGTAGATTTTTGCTTTTAGATTGGGGGCGATTTGCTGGTTGGGGGAATAGCTGATGTTTAAGACTTTAAATTTTATTATATTTTGTTGCCGAATTAACAGTTGTGCTTGGCAGGTGCTTTGCCTCGAATTGTTTGATATTCGACTATCGGGCGATCGGGCTACCGTCTCCGGCAACGCAGCAGAGCGCATCTTGATGATATTAGCTTGCGGGTGGCCAAGACTGGATTCACCTTTGGGACTATTTTTCACAACCCAAATAACTGCCGTAGGGCTACCAAATAATTCTTGTAAAATGTTTGTGTGCGATCGACGACATTAAAATATATTTCCCTATGTCTGCTGCTAAAACTGAGTTTTCCGAATCTGTAGCGCCCTCACCCGACTCTGTTGCGCCTGCTTGGCAGATTGAGTTGCTGTACGACGGTGAATGTCCTCTGTGCGTGCGGGAGGTTAATTTCTTAAAAAAACGCGACGCGGGGCGAGGTTTAGTGTCGTTTGTGGATATCGCGGATGATGGCTACAACCCGGAGGCCCACGGCGGAATCGACTACGAAACGGCGATGGGGCTAATTCACGGGGTGTTACCCGACGGTACGACGGTTAAAAATGTGGAGGTTTTTCGCCGCACCTACGAGATTTTAGGTATGGGCTGGGTTTATGCTGTGACTAAGTTACCAGTGATCGGGGCGATCGCCAATTGGCTGTACGGAATTTGGGCCCACTGGCGGCTGAAGCTGACGGGAAGGCCGGATTTAGCAACTATTATGAGCGATCGAACTCAGCGGATCGAGTGCGAAAGTCAGGGCCGCTGCCGACCAAACTCGAAATGAGTCATATTTGGTAAATTTTTAGTAAGTGCGATCGGTTTATCAGAAGATGTCAGCAGAAGCAGGCTGCAACTAACATTAAAGATGGACTACTATTAAAGGTCAAAAAAAATGCAAGATGCAGGCTATACAGTCTTCATGGGCTTCGGCGGCCTCTGGGTACTCATGGGAATTGCCGCTGTGATTTTCCTGTTCAAATCGGACGGTCAAAAACTTAGGTTTGGCAAATGGGGACTGCTAGTGGCGATTCCGATTCTCGTGCCCATCGTCCTGGTTTTGACATATCAAATCGCCCGACCCTTTATTTCCTCGCACCTTTGAGTGCTGCTGGGAGTCGATGTTTAAATTTAATTATAGGCAAAGAGTTTGCATAACTTGTGAGGAGATTTCTCGGAAAGGGCAATGAATATTAGGAGTGGTTGATGGGGGTGGAGTGGGTGCCACAACTTCGCGCTGGACTAGGCGGAAACTAGAGACCACCCACAAATTTGCTAACAAGCACTGTCCATCCAGGCAGATCGCCAGGCAGATCGCGTATGTCAGTCAATGCTAAATCCCTCAACACATCTTTAGCTTGTTTATGGTAGCTTCTAAATTTTGAACGTAGAAGCTCTTCCTGCTCAAGCTTAGCATCACTAGAAAGAATATAATTAACGGTTGCCAATAGTGCAAGAGTGAGAATAACTGCAACCCCAGCCGCCGCCACATCAAAAATACCTGTCGGTGGAAAAAAGGATTTAACAAACAAAAAGAGGCTGGGACTCACTGTTTCATCTAAAAATGTTGGCAAAATAGCAAGCGCAGCTTGAGGAGACAAAAGTTGGCCAGTGTATAAGTAATGTAAAGACCCTATGGCAACTGCCTGGGTTGCGGTAATAAATACTGCGCTACCCGGAATAAATGCTTGACCTGCCACTGCTATCAAAGCTACCGCAATTATTTTGACTGCATAAGACTGCTTTTCAGCCATGTGTCTTGCTAGCAGCAGGTCTTTTCCCTTTTTTTCCAGAAATTCCTCAATGGCACTGCGTAGCGGAAAAACTCCTCTAATATCCATCTTGGGATTACGGCTTTTAGGATCGTAACCCTTCGTACAAGTTGGATAAATCTTGTCTACCTTTAAATCGTTTTTCCACTGATTGACTACATCGTCTACAACCGTTGGATCGAGATCATCCCACTCATCAATTTTGTTAAGAACAACAAAAAATGAATCACAATGCTGCCTCAAGTCATCTAGGCTTTTCTTTTGTGAAGCATCTGATGAACCAGTTACTACAAATATGCCAACATCAATATGCCTCAAAAAATTCTTGGTGACTTCACTATTCTCTGCACGCACATCGTCAAGACCTGGTGAGTCAATTAAATAAACCTTTTCATCAAGTTTTAGAATTGTTAAATCTTTAGTAACGCCCGAAACTGCTCCTACCTTGGCAATTTCTAAAGCTTTTCTTCGGCTCAGTTTCAACAAAGCATTAATGAGTGAACTTTTGCCCGAACTTACCTTGCCGATAATCGCAATGTTGAGAGATTGCGATAAATCAGGTGCTTTTTCCACAAATTTCGCTTGTACTCGGTCAAAAAAGCTCTTTTCGTCTAACCCGTCGAAGGCTGAGTCACCCATCTTCCCTACTCCTCTAATATCGTTTACGCAAATGATTGCTATAAAGGGGTATTGGTAAGCCTTCCCCTCATCAACCCGTTATGTAGCTAAAATTTAGGTAATTCATATACCAAGAACTAAAATATAACATCAAGTTTCCGCAAATCTTTCTTAGTAGTGGAATCCCGGATGCCCCGAAACCGGGTTTTTTTGCGAGAATAATTCGTTACAGCCCGCCTCAACGGCCAAAAACCCCGTTCCTTGCTTTGGTTGTGATGCGTCCAAGGCTGTTTCTGTAAGCGGATGACATACGGAAAGTCTCCATATGTCACCTGATTTGAGATGATATCGAGAGACTTCCGTATCTCTACCCATTTATTGAGTAGTGAAATGTTCAAGTACCCATTGATTTATAATCAATAAGAAATTGCGATAGCTTTTTTCAGCAATCTGAACATTTTCTATTTACGAGAGAACGGGACAGACGGGGCTCGAACCCGCAACTTCCGCCGTGACAGGGCGGTGCTCTAACCAATTGAACTACTGTCCCTCGTTTTGCCGTTTTTTCAGGCACAATTTCTATTATGCCTATAACTTCACCTTTTGTCAAGAGGTTTTTTGAACTTTTATTTGGAAGCCCAAAATTTGAGTCTCTTGCAGGGGACTGAAGTTGTTGTCGCTCACCAAAATCAGACCTCTGCTACCATCGCCTAACACCGGGCCAAATGTCAACCCCTCCATGTTGTCTAGGGGAATTTTCAGGGTTTCCAAATCCAGCAGCAGGCGTTTTTGAGCGGGAGAAACCTCGCTGAGACGGCTTTTGAGGCTTTCGAGTGCTTCAATACGATCGCCCTTTTCCAGAGAAATCTCAAAAATTCTGATAGTTGTGCCGGTTTCCAGGGAGAAAGCACGCTCTAAACTCAGCAAGCGGTTATCGTCTATCGCCAACAAATCCACTAAACCGTTGCTAGTTAATTTTCCCACAGGATTCGCACCAGCGGGTAGCGGTTCGGTGATGTAGAGAAACGATGCTTCTGGATTGCCACTCACCGCATCGTAGCGCAAAATCCGGCACGGGCTCCCGGTTTCCAGGGAAGCTACGGCGCCATCTTGAACCAAGGCATTTTCGGTAGCTGTAAATAGGTATTTGCGATCGGGCGTTAAAGTTAAACTTTCAAAAGCCAGATTGTTGCGGATGCCTTTAGTGCCTTTGTCATCCGGCAAAAATAGTTCAGGAATTGGCAGCGTTTTCAGCAGTTTACCATCGAGGGAGAACTCTTTGATAAAAGGATTTATTTGGCGATCGACATCTCCCTCAGAAGAAACAAACACGCTATTGCCAGTAAAAGCTATCCCTTCGGGATCTAAACTTAATTCAGGAAAACCTTTGCCGTTTTCATCTAATAAAGTAGTGACACCAGTAAAAGTAATTTGCTCTTTTTCCAGTTTACCAGCTTGCCAGTTAATTTTGAGAGTATAGAAGCGCGCCGGAGCCTTGCTGCTGCGGTCATCAGAAATGGCATAATAAACTTGTTTTTCGGCATCATAAGTAATCCCCGAAAGTCCGCCAATTTCCGTCCCCTGAAAAGGAGAACCTGTAGGAAATATTGCTCTACCGATAAAATCTATTTTCGTAACAGCCAAAGATTTGGCTGACTCGTTTACCCAAATAGCAACACTTGCTGCCATCAAAAAACAGACAATAAATATAGTTGCTTTTGCTAGCCTTCGCATTTTACCAATAAATACATTATTACCTATCTTCCTCTTCCCTTTCTTCCTTCGCGCCCTACCCTTCGGGAACGGCTTCGCCGAACGCGCCTTCGCGGTTCATAAAATCTAAAAATCACGGCTCATGATTCAGCAAAAAATTGGTCAACCAATCTTTAACCACATAAGTAGCACGACAGTCGTCCTCATTGTAGCGGACGATCGCCTCCAAGAGCGATCGATCGCCAGTTTTGAGCCAATCGTCGTACCAGCAGACGCACTGAGCACCATTCGCCTTAGCATCTCGCCAGTCAAAACCCAGCCAGCGGGCAATTGGTTTGAGTGCGTAACTTTCCACGGGCATAATCGCCTTTTGCGTCACTTGTTTGTGAATATCTACAAACCGTTTCAGCACTGGCTTCCACAAATAAGGTGGAGTATTGTAAAGTTTAGCCAGCCGCTTAAAAGTCTTGACTTCGTAGTCGCAAAAGTGGAAAATCGGAGCAATAGGATAAGCCCACATTAATTCTAAAAATTGCTGCCAGATTGCACCTTCCTCTGCTGCTGATTCTGCTAAAAAGCCGTGGAATTTTTCCGTATTGTTGGATCGGTCAACAACTAAGACTCCGTGGAGGTAATCTAAATTTAACTCGGGTTCTGCTTCAATGTCAAAGTAGAGTTCGATTGGGGCGATCGGCAAAAAAACAGATTGGGAATAGGGAATTGGTTTCTTGCGGAGAATTGGCGCAGGTATAGAAGATGTGGCAGGTTTATTTTCTGTAGTCTTTTCCAGAACAAGATTAACTTTTGCTAAACTATTCTCAACCACTTCTGGTATAATTATAAATTGATTAACTTCTGCCTCTTCCCTTCTTCCTTCTTTCCTCACACCTCCATCCGTTAAATCCCCTACAGCTTTCGCTGCCGAACTTCTATCCGTTACATCCGTTACAAAATCCGTTGCCGAACTTCTATCCGTTACATCCGTTACGAAATCCGTTGCCGAACTTCCTTCTTCCCGCAACAGCGGTTGATTTAGCAAATGCGATTTAGCTTGCTGCACCACATCAAAGGCAACTCTGTCGGGGAATTCTGGATACTCAGCTAGCAGTGCGGAACTAGCATTAGCGAGAGCTTCTACATCTGTAATTTCGAGAGTTTTTAGTCTAGCATAGCGGCTGGCAGTAACTCCCGGCAATAACGAAAGATGTTTAATAGATTTGGCTTCGGCGTGACAGAGAGTATACCAACCGCAAAGATTGCACTTTTGCCGGGAAATGAACACCTCGGGTTTATCCCGATTTTCTATCATCTGAATGCAGTTGTCTAAAATCTCGAACATCTGAGGAGTTCGCTGGTCGAGATTCACCTGCCACCACCCTTTTTTTCGCAGCATCAGCCACGCAGCCTCGGGCATTGTTTCCTGTACGGAAGCTAAAACTTGGGCGTGAAAAGCTGCGATAATTTGATACTCTTGTTTGGGTCGCTTGCTAAGCCAAATATCCGCAGTAATATAACTCCAATTGCCAAATTTTGATTGTCCCGGCTGTTTGATTAATAAATGGGGGCGGCTGATTAGGGTAATGTTTGAAGAGGGAAGATTGGAGGATGAAAGATGAACGGGAGTTTCGGGGATTTCCCCAAATTCTGGGAAATATTGACTGTCAATTCCTACCACAGAAGTTGTTGCGGCGTTGGTTTTGCCGAATTCGGCCTGGATCAAAACTCCTCGGTAAATGCGATCGACCCCCTGCTGCATTAAACTCAATGTAGCGGCAGCGCCGGCTTCCCAATCCCCTCTAGGATAATATGGTTGTTGGTAAGTCTCGTCTTCCAAAGCTTGCTGCTGGTATGCGGCGCTGTCGCGCATCAGCTTCAGCAGAAAGTCGCTGGGGGGGTCTAGTTGTTTCCAGTCTCCGCAGGTGTCTAAAAATGCTCGGAGATGGCATCGCTGATAGGAAAGTAGTAGTTTGTCAGTTATTAACATTTAGTATTCGCAAGGCATAGAGTATCAGGCAAAAGGTATAAAATTCACAGCATTACTTATTCAATATTAACGCTATCAATAATTCCCCAAAAAAAATGACAAAGGACAATCACCGGCAACAATTCCCAGCTTTGGCTAATAAAGCTTATTTTAACTACGGCGGACAAGGGCCGCTGCCTGAGCCTGCTTTAGACGCGATTTATCAGGCTTACAAACGGGTGCAGCTTGGGGGGCCGTTTTCGGCGGAGGTGGGGGCTTGGGTGGTTCAGGAGGCGATGCTGACGCGACGTGCGATCGCATCTGAGTTGACGGTACCTCCTGAAACCATCGCCCTAACTGAAGATGTCACCGTCGGCTGCAATATTGCGCTGTGGGGCATTGACTGGAAAGCAGGCGACCATTTGCTGCTTTCTGACTGCGAGCACCACGGCATTGTAGCTAGTGTAATGGAACTTCAGCGCCGTTTCAACATTAAGGTTTCGGTTTGTCCGTTGGCGGCAACTTTGAATGAGGGCGATCCGGTGGCGGTGATTGCTGATAGTTTGCGGCCAAATACTCGCTTGTTGGTTATCAGTCACATTTTGTGGAATACTGGCCAAGTTTTGCCTCTGGCTGAGATTGTGAAAGTATGTCATCAAACACAAGTCAAAGTATTAGTTGATGCGGCTCAATCTGTGGGGGTTTTGCCTTTAAATTTGATTGAATCAGAGGTTGACTTTTATGCTTTTACGGGTCACAAATGGTGGTGCGGTCCGGAAGGTTTGGGCGGACTTTATGTGAGTGCGGAAGCTTTGGCAGATTTGCATCCGGTGTTTATCGGTTGGCGGGGAATTGTGACGGATGCTAATGCTAAAGTCCTTGGCTGGAAGCCTGGATCGCAGCGCTATGAAATTGCGACTTCGGCTTATCCTTTGTATGCGGGTTTGCGGAGTGCGATCGCCCTGCAACATGAATGGGGTACGATCGAGGAAAGGTATGCAGAAATCTGCCGTTTGAGTAAGTATCTCTGGGAGCGTTTGTCGGAACTTCCCGATGTCGAGTGTTTGCGAAAGTCTGCGCCGGAAGCTGGTTTGGTTTCGTTTCGATTAACTAATGGGATGCCGCACAAAAAGCTTGTCGATTTGTTAGAGAAACAGGGAATTATGGTAAGGACTATTCTTAATCCTGATTGTGTGCGGGCTTGTGTTCACTATTTTACAACTGAGGCGGAGATTGATAAGTTGGTTGGGGCGATCGCCATAGCGAAGTTTTCATTTGAGTAAAACTTTAGCATCGGCAGTTATTCATTTTCAGCAAGCCACAGCTCGATTTCTTCTCGCTTGTGTTCGTAATAGTTCGCAACCGCTTGCAAATCTTGAAGGGTAAGTCCTGGATAATTAGAGAGAAGTTCGGCTTCAGTTGCGCCCTGTTGTTGGTAGGCGATAATCGTCCAGACGGGAATGCGGGTATCGCGAATTCGCGCTGCACCGCCACAAATTCCTGGAGTTTTGTGAATGGGATGTTGAAGGGTTTGGACGAATTGCAGCGTTTGTGCTAGCAAGTCATCCGGCAGTGTTTCAATGGTTTGGAGAAGTTGTTCTTTGATGGTCATAATCGATATCCAAATGCAATAAGCTGTTGCGGCATTTAAATTATATGTCAAAAAAAATCAAAGTCTTGTGGGGTGTCCCGCCCGCGGAGAATATACAATTTAAATGCGCGACAGCTTATGTCACCAAACTTCGTTCCCCATAGCAACTCCACTGTCAATCTCATTATGAAGATTCTCAGGCGTTATCGCCTCAACCAACTCCTCAAGGGAATACCGCCAACGAGTTACGGGTTCGATAATTTTCTCAGCGTCAATAGAGGCATCTATTTCCTGAGAGTGGGCGGCATAAAAAGCGAGAAAATCGTTCACTTGAACTTCACTTAAGTCATAATCAGCGGCAATTTGGTTTGGCGAAAAACCCCATTTATGGGCTGCGATGACTACTGTTTGCACTAGATGTAGTGTGCCTACGTAAGTCCTGTTAAGGTAAAGTTTTCTTTCGGTATTGAACATTTCTGGGTTTGAGCCATTATACTGAGATGCAAAACATAGCTAAGGCTACGTTTTGCATGACTTTTAAAAGATCCTCTGAGTAATAGCTTAGTAACAAGTTAGGTTTCAAAAATTGGAGAGGAGAAGCTAAACATGAAATGGAATAAGTTTTTCACGCTCTTTGGTGTTACAGGAAGTTTGGCGATTAGCAACTTTTTTCAGCCAAATTTAGGGCAAGTACAGGCACAATCATCCTCTAAAGATGCTCTCATAGTGTTTGTAAACGGTAGTGGCGATTGTTGTGCTGGAGCGATGTTTAAAGTCATAAACAGGGTGAAACCAGGGAATACAGTTTGGACTACATCCTACGCAAACTTTAAAGATGGAAGCACTACAACAATAGTAGGAAATTTATCAACAAATCCTGATGCACTCTTTATAAAAGAAGCTGCTCAAGTCATTAACAGTCAACCTGAAAGTAGACCCATTGTTTTAATTGGTCATAGTTATGGTGGCGATTCAATCCTCAAGGTTCTGCCTTTTATTACTCGCCGTGTCCAACTTGTCGTAGTTATTGATCCTGTTGGTACAGCAGGATTTCGTAGAGTTGCGACTAGCCGTGTGGTTCCACCAAATGTGGACTACTTTATGAACAGATGGCAGGAGAATGGACTAAATGATGAGAATATAGTTCCCTTCGATAGCAGGATTAGTGGAGAGATTCTCTGCCAAGCAACAAAGGGGTGTGACCAGACCGCACAAAATCTTGCCAGAAACGAAGATGGTTCTGAAACAAGAGTTGAATGTGGATGGGAAGAAGTTACTTGTCCTGGCTTTCAACTACCAGTACCACCTGTTATTAAAGGTCGTAAAGGTACAAAAGCACTGAGGATAGAACACAACAATATGCCTAAAGATGCCTATATCCAAAAGATTGTTGGAGATAAAGTTAGCGAAGTATTAACTTCTTTTAGACCTATCGCTAGTTCACCTAGTCCCTCACCTACCCCCACCTCTACAGTTGTAAATGGGGATGTCTTTGCTCATGACATCAATGGCAGCGATGTTGGTAAGCCCTATAAACTTAATAGTTCAACAAAAGTAGCTGCTAATCCTCAAGACAAGCGTGTCCTCGTAATGGGCAATCGAATACTGGTTAATACTGATGATGGCAGCGTTTTTGCTCATGACATTAACGGCAGCGATGTTGGTAAGCCCTATAAACTTAATAGTTCAACAAAAGTAGCTGCTAATCCTCAAGACAAGCGTGTCCTCGTAATGGGCAATCGAATACTGGTTAATACTGATGATGGCAGCGTTTTTGCTCATGACATTAACGGCAGCGATGTTGGTAAGCCCTATAAACTTAATAGTTCAACACCAGTAGCTGCTAATCCTCAAGACAACCATGTCCTCGTAATCGGCAATCGAATACTGGTCATTACTGATGATGGCAGCGTTTTTGCTCATGACATTAACGGCAGCGATGTTGGTAAGCCCTATAAACTTAATAGTTCAACACCAGTAGCTGCTAATCCTCAAGACAACCATGTCCTCGTAATCGGCAATCGAATACTGGTCATTACTGATGATGGCAGCGTTTTTGCTCATGACATTAACGGCAGCGATGTTGGTAAGCCCTATAAACTTAATAGTTCAACACCAGTAGCTGCTAATCCTCAAGACAAGCGTGTCCTCGTAATCGGCAATCGAATACTGGTCATTACCTAGCTGTTTGCAGTTCGCTACAGGTAGGGATGCTCAACGAAAAAAAATCGCCCCTTCTCTAAAAAAAGCAAGGGGCGATCAACGTTTTAACTCAATTAATTAATGACTGTGCCCGTGCCCGCCATGAGAATGCCCGTGATCACCATGAGAATGCCCGTGCCCATGAGAATGCCCGTGTCCCCCATGAGAATGACCGTGCCCTTCATGAGAATGCGCGTGTTCGCGCTGCGCCGCAGCCAAACTCGGATTAACAGCAACCGCAGTTTCACTCAACAACGCTTCTATCTGCGGATTTGCCCACTCGGCAGCCATTTTCAGAAACTCTGGATGGTCGTTAACGCAAGGCAATTTGCGGTAAGTAACTCCTTGACGCTGTTTCTGCAAAGACTCAATAATGTGGTCTACATCTAACAATGTTTCGTGATTTTCTGTCGCAAATCCGATCGGCATAAAGACGATCGCAGTTGCACCCAAATCGATCAAATTCTTCGCAGCCAACGTCGCATCCGGCTGCGTCCATTCAATCAGCGGCGTGTCGTGATTCAGCCAACCCACCGAAATCAAAGGATAGCGATACATCAAACGTTCCCGCACGCGATCGTACAAAGCTTGACTTTCCACAATACCCGAAGTAAAGCCCTTCGCCTTGTGCGGACAACCGTGATTCATCAGCACAATCCCAATCTGAGAAGGCAAATGCGCTACAGCTAAATCGTTCTTAATTTCCTCTTCAACCAAATCCGCCATTAGCTGGATGTAAGCAGGTTCATCGTAAAAAGAAGGAATGTAGCGCTGTCCTTTTACCCAATGTTCCTTACCATCAAAGGTTTGTGCTAAAGCTTTATTCACCTGTTCGACTGCAATGCCGCTGGTGAAAACAGAATCAACTACCAACAGCGGATAAATCAGAATTTTGTCAAATCCTTCTGCTTGAATTTGAGGGATTACTTGTTCCGGCAAAAACGGCGCGCAAAAGTTAAAAGCTTTGAACACTTTTACTTTATCGCCCCATTTCTCCTGTAAATTCTTTTCAATCCCGGCGCGCTGCTGTTCAAAAATTGCATTGTGCGGCGAAACGAATTGACCGTGTTGGTGACTCCACTCGTGCAAGTCAAAGATTGCTAAAATCTTGGCCAGCGGCGGATAAATCCAAAGCGGTACTGGCGCAAACTTTGCCGTAAGCAAATTTAAAGCTTGTTCGTTGTAGTTGGCAAAATCGTCGTAGCTTTCGACTTCGCCGTAACCCATCAGCAATACAGCAACGCGATCGTTACTTGCGGGTGCTGCAGATGTTTTGTACTCGATTTTTTCTGGAGAAGCAACCACTTTGTATTCCTCAATTTTATTTATTCTAAGAGATCCAGGCAGGATGAAGGGGGAATCGGAGATTTTTCATTGTGTGCGATCGCACGACTGACGTGCGCGGGGCTGATTCCCGATTTCTGCGCCCATACTTCCCGGTCAAACCTCTTATTTATCCTAGAAACCGGATTGATGAGCATCAGTCCTAAGTCGGTTTTTTGACCCTGACCCAAAATTCGTAGGGCAGCTAAGCTGGCAGGCCTCTAATTTTCACAATCCTGTTTCTTTAAGCTTTTGTGGGGTCAGCTTCGACGCCGCCGGAAAAGTTAAATCTAAATACAGAACAGCTTAAAACTAGAATCAGCCTTTGCTAAGCTTGACAGGAGATGGGGCAGGGGGGGATAAGTTTCATGTTTTCTTAAGACTCCCTGACCTGGCCTCAGATTAATGCGGTTTGGAGCGTTCCCAGCATTTAACTTGGGGGGATACTCTTCAAACTTGACCCTATTATAAGTTTAACACCCTATCCCCAGGGGTAGTATATGATATAGTAGCTATATGATAAAGTTATGTTGCGAACTATATTAACTTTCTTGACGAACTATGAGACTGGTAATTTGCCCCGGAGTCCACGAACCAAAGCTAACCGACTGTTTCCTGACGGGACTTTCGGGGCTTTGGGGACTGGCAGCCGATCGCCAAAACCAGCAAATAGTCGATCGTGTCAAGATTTTTCCCGCTCATAAATATCCGCCTTTTTCAGCTCTTGACATATTGCACTTTTTGTGCAGCGAAGACTTAGCAGGAGAAAGTCTAGTATTTGTCAGCTTTTCGGCAGGAGTAGCCGGGGCGATCGGGGCGGCTTGGATGTGGCAGCAACTCGGCGGCAAAGTCGGGGCTTTTTTTGCCTTAGACGGTTGGGGAGTACCTCTGGTGGGCAATTTTCCCATCTACCGAATCAGCCACGATCGCTTTACGCACTGGAGTTCAGCAATTCTCGGTGGCGGTGGAGAAAGCTTTTATGCAGAGCCCGCGATCGAACATTTGGATTTATGGCGAGATCCCCAAACGGCAAAAGGCTGGCACGTCAGCCAAACCGCCGGCGGCATTGAGACTGTCGCACCCACAACCGCAGCAAAATTTTTAGTCCACCTATTGAAACAATACGGAGTCCAATCAGTTGTTTAATCTAAATTTAGTATCCTCAGCGATCGCACCTATTGCCACCATCGCCAGCCTCGACAATTCTGTCACTTCAGGCACAACAAACACCATCAAACAGTGGTTGATATTTAGTGCCTCAGCCTTTTTAGTCTCAATTCCAGTCTTCGTGCAAGCACCGTTAGTTCGCTTATATCCCACCATCAGTTTGCTGTCAACTATCCCCTGGTTCGTTCTGAGTTTAATTCTAATTTTCCGGCCCAAAACCCAACTTTGGGGAGATTTATTATTAGGATTTGCCGGATGCTGGCTGGCAGGTTCTATCTATTGGGGCTGGTTCAGATGGGAACCCATTTTACATCTACCTATAGAATCAATTGGCTTGCCTTTTGCTATTTGGTGCTTGGGCAAATCTTGGGGAAAAGTTGGCGGCTATTTTTACTTGGGTTCGCTATTCGGTACTGCCATTACTGATTTATATTTTTATTTAACAGGGTTGATGCCCTACTGGCGGCAAGTGATGCACGCGGAACCGGAATTAGCAATGCCGATTTTTCAAAGTGCGATCGGTCAAATTGAAACTCCTTGGGGCATAGGTTGGGCTCTTGTTTTAATCGCTGTGTTGCTAACAGTCGGTTTGCTGAGTTTGCGCGGCACGCAACTGCACTGGCGCGCGTTTAGTGGCGCGGTGTTAAGCACGCTTTTGGTAGATGGTTTATTTTGGCTGGCTGCTTCTGCTGCTTAAGATTTATGATTAGTTTTTATGTTGGTAATTTTTGACCGCAGATGTGGGCGGATTGACGCAGATTAACGCAGATTTTTTTGAGAGATGTACTCTTGAGATTCCTGACTTCTTAAACAAGTCGGGAATTTGCGTATTTACTGAACAATTATGAGTTAAAATCTAAAATCTAAAATCTAAGAATCCAAAATCAATATCATGTCTTTCATTTCAATTCGCGGTGTAGAACACTATTACGAGTGGATAACTGCAGATAACAGTACCCAACCTAGCGGGAAACCAGTGATGGTATTTCTCCACGGCTGGGCGGGATCAGCGCGCTACTGGGAAAGCACGGCACGAGCTATTGCTGATGATTTTGATTGTTTACTTTACGATATGAGAGGTTTTGGTCGATCGCCCTTGCCGAAAGAGCCTCCTGAGTCCAGCTACGAACTCGAAACCTACGCCCGGGACTTAGCGGAATTATTAGAATCTCTGAATTTAAGCCGTGTCTTTCTCAATGCTCACTCCACAGGTGCATCAATTGCTACTTTATTTCTCAACCTTTACCCCGAAAAAGTAGAAAAAGCAATTCTCACTTGCAGCGGGATTTTTGAATACGATGAAAAATCTTTTACAACTTTTCACAAATTCGGTGGCTATGTGGTAAAATTTAGACCCTCTTGGTTGGCATCCATCCCCTTTGCCGATCGGCTATTTATGGCCCGGTTTTTGCGCCGTTCCCTGCCCACAGAGGTCAGTCTGGCGTTTCTCAAGGATTTTTTAATGGCAGACGAGCAAGCTGCTATAGGTACAATGGTGACGGCAGTCAGCAAAAGAGCCGCCGAGGAAATGCCCCAAGAATTTGCGCGGCTGAGTGTTCCCACACTGCTTGTTGCCGGAGAATTCGACCAAATTATCCCCGCCGTCATGGGAGAGCAAGCAGCCTCTCTCAGCAAAAAAGTAGAATTTGTTATAATTCCCAATACGGCTCACTTTCCGATGCTGGAGGATGCCGCAACATACTTGCAGCGAATTCGAGAATTTTTGCCAGCAGCGGCTTAGCTGAGTTATTGTTCATCTAATGTACGATCGGACACGCAAGCTTTGAGAACGGCTTTTGCTCCGATCTTAATTTTTAATTTCTAATTTCTTAAAGCGAAAGGTGGTACAATGAACGACCTCGACCAATACTATAAAGTGCTGGGACTGTTGCCGGGAGCTTCCAGAGAAGAAATTAGCCAAGCCTACAAGGATTTAGCGTTCATTTGGCACCCCGATCGCATCCCCAAAGACAATCCCAGACTACTACAGAAAGCTGAAGAGAAGATTAAGGAAATTAATCAAGCTCGCGAACAATTGCGATCGATTCAACCAAGAGGTCAGAATCAGAACGTTCAGCACAAACATACTCAGCACAAACACACCCAGCAACAAAACACCCAGCACAAACATACCCAGCACCAAAACACCCAGCAACAAAACGCTCAGTACAGAAACACTCAGCAACAAAATACTCAGCAACAAAACGCTCAGTACAGAAACACTCAGCAACAAAATACTCAGCAATCCAATACTCAGTACAGAAACACTCAGCAACAAACTACCCAGCAACAAAACGCTCAGTACAGAAACACTCAGCAACAAACTACCCAGCAACAAACTACCCAGCAATCCAATACTCAGTACAGAAACACTCAGCAACAAAATACCCAGCAACAAACTACCCAGCAACAAAACGCTCAGTACCAAAACACTCAGTACCAAAATACCCAGCAACCCAATACTCAGTACCAAAACACTCAGCCACCCAATACTCAGTACCAAAACACTCAGTACAGAAATACTCAGTATCCAAACACCCAGCAGCAAAACACTCAGCCACCACCGGCCACCCCAAAAGAACCCCGCTACTCTTCTGAACCCTCTTCAGGGAAATATCCTGGAAATTATGCGGGAAACTATGGGGGAAACCCTGCAGGGCCATATTCAGAGGCGTCCCGCTACCAATCGCAGCCACCGCCATCTCAGTCTTACCGCCAAGCTGGGCCGCAAGCTCCCGATTTGAGCGGTTCCAACTTCAAAGGAGCTTCCTTAAAAGAAAAGGATTTTTCAGGGAGAAACTTAAGCAATGCAAACCTGAGTGAAGCCGACTTAAGTGATGCTTTTCTACACAACGTCAATCTCACCGGCGCGAATTTGCACCAAGCTAACTTGTTCCGGGCTAATTTGTTAGGAGCTTGTTTGATCAATGCCAACTTGAGAGAAACCAACTTAATCGGAGCCGATTTGAGCGGTGCTGACTTGAGCGGTGCTGACTTAACAGGAGCGAAAATCGGTTACGGCGATCGAGTTATGGTCAAACTTACCCGGACTACATTAACAGGTACAATCTTACCCGACGGTACTGTTCATAGCTAAATTATTTAGTTTTTAGTCAGTGGTTGTAGACGCGGGTTTTACCCGCAATATTTGCTGCAATTCCTAATACAAAAAAATCCGCCCTTTGCGAATTTGGGAGAAAAACTTATATTCTGTCCGCTAGAACAACCGCCATAAAATTGGTTCGTAGTGAGGGCCTTCGTCGTCAGAATTGTATGAGGACTTGCATTCCTCGCTGCGTACCCATAAGGGTTAAATTACTTGATATGATATTACGCGATCGCGATCGTACAAACCGAGTTTTTTTACCCGGTTCAACAACTGCAACGAGGTCTTTTCCTTCATCAAACCCCGTTTCTGTCTCCAACACGGCTAGTCGAGATTCATATTACAGCAACCGCCAAAATGGTTCCTGTTCTGTTTTTTCCTTCTTCCTTCTTCCTTCTTCCTTATTCCTTCTTCCTTCTTCCTTATTCCTTCTTCCTTCTTCCTTCTTCCTTCTTCCTTCTTCCTTCTTCCTTCTTCCTTCTTCCTTCTCCCTTATTCCTTCTCCCTTGTTCCTTCTCCCTTATTCCGACGGACATCGGACTGACATCCGTTACATCCGTTACATAATCCGTTGCCGAACTTCCTTCTTCCTTTTATCCGTTACATCCCGTACATTGCTCGTTGCCGAACTGCCTTCCCTTATTAATTACTTCCGCCACGGCGATTGCGTAACTTTCGTCCAGCAGCCAGCATAGCGCCTCCCGCCATCAAACCCCCCACAGTCATCGGTTCGGGAACCGGTTCAGGTTGAACCGTCCCCACAGAACCGCCTTGAATAAATACAGCAGAATCTAACTTGCCATCGCCCACATCTTTAATGCGGATACTGAGAACATTCGTCTGATTTTGCTTGAGCAAACCCTCAAAACCTAAAACTTTAGTAAAACCGTCCAGCTTAACGATGTTAGCAGCAATACCTGTCAAACTTGGGTTGTTAATATAGTCGGGGTGATCTTTAGAGCGATTATATGGATCTGGAACAAGATTATTAATCGTAACTCTTTTTCCGTCGCTCAATTTTGCCAAATTAGTGCCGTTCAACAGCAGTTCAAAATCGTCATTATATTTAGAACCGCCGAACTCAGGAAACTCCTCAGAAGCAAATACATATTGAAAGAACAATTTTTCAACCGTACTATTAGCAAAAAAGCTGAGGTTTAGCTGAGTCAGATCCCCTTGTTCACCCTTAGCACCAAAATCCGTGCTTAAATCGCTGTCCTGTGTCGTGAAGTTATCTTTCCGATTCTGACCCGGTATATCGGTGACTCTACCAGTGCTCAGAACAACACCTGATGTCAAACCGAATGGGTCATTAGTGAAAGTACCAAAAGCAGCCGAATTACCCGTAATTGAAACAGAGAAATTACTCAACCCGGCTGTATTAGTCCCCAATAAATTATTTTTTAAAGTCTCAGTGTTATTAGTTGCTCCTACCGAAAATGCCATTGCTGGCGCTGCCAACAAACTCAGAGCAGTAGTTAATGTAGCTGTTAAGCCAGCAATTTTGTGAGTAATTATCATAACTTTTTCCTGGAAGATACAAACCTGATCCAATGCACAACTTCATTTTTACATTATATAAGTATCAATGTCTAGGGCCTTTACAATAACTTTACACATAAGTGTATATACGTTTTTTGGGGCTAATTTTTTGGGTAGTTCTTGGCAATTAGTCAGCCTCTAAACCTCAGCGCAAAAATACGGATGCAAAAATACACTTACACAGACTAATAATTTCAGGAGTTACGCACTGGAGACCCAAAAAACTGGGTTTTGATACCGTTGGCGCTCTCTAAAATGACTAATAGCTAATGACTAATAGCTAATGACTAATAGCTAATGACTTATGAAAGATGACTTCGCCCAAAAAAACCATAGAAGCCCCCGATTCCTGTCGTAGAGAGATCAAAATTTTTGATCCGAGTTCAACATCCCAGATTCATCTGTGGAGTAAATCTAAAATCGTCGAGTCGCCAAAGTCTCGCCCCCCTCTAAAATCTCTAATCGACTGACTGATGACTAAAACCCCCTTGCTTCTCCTTCGCCGCGCCGATCGGCAGCCCCTTCCAACCAACCGTCTGCAGTCAGGACGATCGCATTGGCATTGCCCCAGCCGTCACCTTCAACAATCTGGTGTCCCCGCCGCCGCAACTCCGAAAGTGTCGCAGCCTCAAAACCTCCCCGTTCCACCCTCAGGCGATCGGGCTGCCACTGGTGGTGTACGCGAGGTGCAGACACAGCATCGCCGACATTCATGTCGTAAACCAATACATTCAGCACTATTTGCAGCACCGTGGTAATAATCGTGCTGCCTCCGGGAGCTCCCGCAGCGAGGCGAAATTTGCCATTTTCTGTCACGATGACCGGCGTCATGCTCGATAAAGGAGTTTTGCCCGGGGCGATCGAATTTGCCTCCCCGCCCACCAAACCAAACAAATTCGGCACTCCCGGCGCCGCTGCAAAATCATCCATCTCGTTGTTGAGCAAAATTCCCGTACCCGCGGCCACGACTCCAGCCCCAAAACCGCCATTCACCGTAAATGTCAAGCTTACTACATTGCGCTCTTTGTCAACTACCGTAAGGTGCGTAGTTTCCGGAGACTCCCACAGGAGACGGTTCAAAGTTTCAGCGTCAACAGCCTTTACCTCGCTGGAGGGTCGGGCTTTTGACATTTGGATTTGCGATCGTCTCAATTTGCCATAATTGGTGCTAGTCAGAGCTTTGAGCGGTACACTCACAAAATCCGGGTCGCCCAAATACTCAGCCCGATCGGCATAAGCAATCCTCATGCTCTCCGCCAGCAAGTGCAAAGTATCTGGACTCTGCCTCCCCAACCTCTTGAGATCCGTATCTCCCAGAATATTTAAGATTTGCAATAAATGAACGCCGCCGGAAGAAGGAGGCGACATCGCGCAAATTTCGTAGGTGCGAAAGTTGCCACAAACCGGATTTCGCCAAATCGGCGTATAGTTTTTCAAATCTTCGAGAGTGATAATCCCACCGTTTTTAGCCATATCGGCGGCGATCGCCCGCGCAATGTCCCCGGTATAAAAACTCTGCGGATTTTGTGCAATCTGCCGCAAAGTCCGCGCCAAATCCCGCTGCACCAAAAGCTCACCCGGCTGGTATAAAATGCCACCACGAGTAAAAACCTCCAGCGCCGCCCGGTTTTTTTTGAGCACATCCTGTCGTCGCCCGGTAGCCGTGGTAAAGCGCGAACTTACCGGAAAGCCTTTTTCAGCCAGGGCGATCGCCGGCGCCACCACCTGGGCCCAAGGCAACTTACCGTACTCGCGGTGCACCGTATAAAGTCCAGCAACAGTACCCGGAATACCCGCCGCCAAATGCCCGTCCAGACTTGCCCTTTGGCGCACCTTGCCCTGCTTGTCGAGGTACATATCCCGCGTCGCCCGTTTCGGAGCTCGTTCCCGGAAATCCAGCGCTTGCACAGTCCCCGTTTCCGCCCGCCGCAGCAGTAAAAAACCCCCGCCACCGATACCCGCCGAAAAAGGCTCCACCACCGAAATCGCCAAAGCCGTAGCAGCCGCCGCATCCACTGCATTGCCGCCCTGTTGCAGCAGGGCCAGCCCCGCAGCGCTCGCCAGAGGGTGAGCCGAAACTGCCATCCCCTGTTGGCTGCGCTGCTGCTGCAAGGTTGGCTGTAGCTGTTGCTGGCAGCCACCCAACACCAAGACTGTTAGGCAACAAGTATAAATTCGCACTTTGCTCAAGAAATTGGGCAACATTTTTTACGCGTGAGGCGAGGATTTTTTATAGTATACTTTTAGGAGCATCTTCCCTAAAACCTAGCGGTACTAAGTTCAATCGCAGATAAATTACCTGTTATGGCAGACGGAAAAACGATTTGACCCTGGGAGGCGCTCACGGTACAAGAGGAAGAGAAAAATCAGGGACAGACGGTGGCAATTTAATAATTAAACAAGTTTGAAAAAGCAGCTTTTTTGATAAAATACCGATTTCAAAAAAGCTGATAAACTCAGAAAAACGGTGTTGCTGATTTACGGTAGGAAAAACTCAAGATGCAAATCATATAAACCCTGCTTCACAAAGCTTCTGAATTTTCCAATTATTTTTGTTTCCTAGCCTGATTAAGCAACAGCAAAACAATCAGTATTTTAGGTGATGGCTAGGGTAAGGCAACACATAGAGTAATTAAAAATGAGTCGTATTTTTTTACCCACCCCAACTTTACCAAGGGAGGCAGTAAGAAATTTACAAATTATTTACGATTGCTGGAACAGACTTATTATAGCTTTTTTTGGTAATCTTTTTGACTTTTGGTTAATCAGTAAACCATGTTTTACTGACTATTGATATAAAAATTTCTCAAATAATTGTAATTAGGTTTGGAGGAAAGTTTCAAATTCCTCATTCCCCGTTTTGGCGCAATAAAAAAATTATGATTAGCAATTAACCGGAATCGAACTGAGTCATGAATGCAATTTTTTAGTAGCTATATAGTTATCAAACCAATAATTTTGGGTGAGGTCGGGTTTTTCTTGGTAAGTCGTATTAAAGCAAAAAGATGCGATCGAATTTAGGACAACTCCAGTCCCCGGACAAAACCCTCAATCCATCGCAGCCGTCGCCTTTGTGTCCGAAAAATTGCCCGCCAAATAATAGTCTGCACTCCGCCTGCTAAGGGCCGTCCCCTCCTTATGGTAGATAACACTCACGTTGGTAAACCTGTTATATTGGCAGTATGTAGGCAAGTTTTCTGACTACAGGTACTTGCACGTAAATGAGTCAGAGTGTCGGCTTCGATACTATACTTCGGTGAACAACTACCAAACCACACCTTAATGCAAGTTATGAATAGCCAAAAAATAAGTGTAATCATTCCTGCATTCAATGCTGCCGACACTCTGGCCGAGACAGTTGCCTCCGTACTCAATGGTACCCACAAGAATCTAGAAATTTTAATTGTTGATGACTGCTCTACTGACGCTACTGACAAAGTTGCTGCTAAGCTAGTCGAGCAAGATTCGAGAATTCAATACTTCAGAAATCCCCAAAATTACGGGGTTTCTAAGTCGAGAAATTTAATGATATATCGCGCCACAGGCGAGTATGTAGCGTTTATCGATAGCGACGATACCTGGGAACCCAATAAGTTAGAAGTTTGTTTGAAGATGCTCGCAGACAATCCCGAAGTCAAAGCTGTGGCTCACGCTTTGCGATATTTAGACAAGCGCGGCAACAAGTTGAGTTACATTCCCACCTATCCTACAACTAAAGCAGAAATGCAGGCGATTAAGGAGACAGGCGAAAGTCCTTGGGTTTTCCCGTCTTCTGTTGTAGTCTATCGCTCTATTCTACTCCAAGAAGGCGGCTTTGCAGAAGATTGGCAGGTAGGAGAAGATACAGAGTTATTTACTAAACTTGCTCAAAAGTATGGCTTGCTAGCGGCGACAGAACCTTTGGGAAATTATCGAATTAGAGAGAACTCTCTCACAGATAAACACTGGCTGAAGAAGCGCATAGCTTCTGATTGTGTCAAGGAAAACCAACTGCGGCGCTTGCGGGGAGAAAAAGAGTTATCACTCCAGGAGTACGAAGAGTTATGTTTTAAGAATTTGCCGCTTTTGCAAAGGCTTAACAAATTTCGAGAAGTTTTGGCACTGCACTACATGAGAAAGGTGGGACAAAGTTGGTTAAATCGGGAGGTTTTGCCGACTATTGTTTACGGCGTGGCTACCACAGTGCTCAATCCTCAAGCTACTGTGCACAAGTGGAAATGGATGAAAACTCACGAAAAGTTGAGTCATCAAACGGCAGAAGGTATTGGTCATTCGGCAGAATTAAACCCCCAGCGATCGTCTGAAATCGGGGGTTGAGCCTAAAGGATGTTATAGTTGTATAGCCTTTCTCAGTAACATGAGGTGCACGCTTGATATAGAGAATAGGGCATAGGGAATAGGGCATAGGGCATACCTCACTTTATTGACAACTTCTATATGCGGGTTTAGGCAAGAAATTTGGTGCTGCCAATCAAGCCGAATCGAAGCCGATCGCCCAGGGGCTGATTAATACGCGATGTTGGGGTCTTGATCCGTATTTGACTGTGAATATTCTGTCAGGTCAATTACCCGCAATACCAGCTACAGCGGCTTGCAGCCGTGCGGTGGAAGACAATATAAAAATTTTTGCGTGATCGGATGTCAGTCTTGATTTATTCTGCCACTAGCTTCAAGCCTATACAAGGCGCTAATAGCAGCGATCGCCAGCCGTGCTATTTGCCCCCACAACAGTTAGAATAAATAATGTATAAGTAAAAAGGAAAGTTTTTGGAATTAAAAAATGGGTAGCAAACCCCTTTTTGAGGCATAAAATAAAAGGAAAAATTTATAAAACATTCTGCCTTTTACCTTCAGAGGATGATCGCCTTTTTATTTGGAATTAGATTGAATTTATGGACTGGCAAGAAATTTCTGGCAACTGGGTATTAATTCCTTCAAGACCGATCGCGATCGTACATTTTCTCGGCGGTGCCTTTGTGGCGACAGCACCCCAACTCACCTATCGCTGGCTGTTAGAAGCTTTGGGGAATCAAGGATATGTTGTAGTAGCAACGCCATTTGTTAATACTTTAGATCATATTGCGATCGCCCGCGATGTCCTCAACAAATTTGAAAATGCCCTCGATCGCCTGCGCGCCACTAAATTGCTCAAATCTTCCTATCTCCCCATCTACGGCATGGGACACAGCATGGGATGCAAACTCCACCTCCTGATCGGTTCTGTGTTTGACATAGAAAGGGCAGGCAATATTCTGATTTCGTTCAACAATTATGCGGCATCAGAAGCAATCCCGATCGTCGAGCAAATTTCCCCTGTCTTTAACGTCGAGTTTACCCCTTCCCCGCAAGAGACTAATCGCCTCGTCCAAGATAGCTATCAAATTCGGCGCAATCTTTTAGTTAAATTTAACGGCGACAACATCGACCAAACCCTGCTTTTGACCAAACTGCTAAAAGCACGATTTCCCGACATGATTACCGTTCAGACTCTAGCGGGCAACCATCAAACGCCCTTGGGTCAAGATGTTAGCTGGCCTGTAGGTCAAATTTTTACACCCTTCGACGCGATCGGGCAATGGGTGAAACAAGAAGTGTATCGAGAATTAAATGAATTAAAACGGACAATTCTGCTGTGGCTTAATCCTCTGTCCCGCGTTTAAAACCCGATGAACCCATTAATCAGAAATTTCCTCTACCACTTCCAAAATATCATCTTCATTGTTCTGCCTTGAGACAGGAGTATAATTTTTGACCATCGACAAACAGTTCCGTCCATCAGCCGTTCTTTCGTAACTAATACTGTCTGCGATGTCTTTAATCAATTTTAGACCCCGCCCGCCCGGAGAGTGAATATCGACTTTTTCCGAAATATCTTTGATTTTTTTCTCTAAATCAAACGGATCGCCCGAGTCCCAAATTTTAATCTCTAAAGATTCAGCGAACACCGCCACCTGAATGTCAACAGGCAAATCCGCTGGTTTGCCCTTGTGGGCGTGACGCACCGCATTCGTAAAGCCCTCAGCCAAAGCTAACTGACACCGTATCCACACACTTGTAGGAATTCGTGAGTCGTACAATTGTGCAAACCACGACAAAACCCAGCTTAATCCGTTCAGACCTGTATTGACTTGAAGATCCGCTTTTTTTAGCATCGGCAACTTTTCGGAACCCTTTAATTCAATCACGCTCACCACACAAGTTCTTCATCGGCCGGTGGGCAAAATACAACGAGACAAAATACAACCAGATAAAGTACAACGAGACAAAATACAACGGCGGCAAAATTGAATGGTAGTTTGAGGATACTAGCTCTGGTGGGCCGTGGATCAATGTCTAATCGAATAATCGGTGAGTCACTTTACCATAAATAGCACTTCCATGTCAACCAGCACCTGTGGCAAATAAAAGTCTATAAAATTTTATATTCTGAGTATAAACTGAGTGAAGTTCGATCGCGCCAAATTTCTATCAAATTTTAACGTAAATTGAACTCAACGACCCGCTGTCAAAAACAATTACCTCGAAAGCCATGTCAATAAACTATACTCAATCTCAGACAAGGGCGCTGACAGGATATATTTTAAATGACCCCCAGACCTTGAAAAACTTGTAGTACCTAAGTGCCCATGTTTCAAATTCTGGTTATTGACGATGATACGGCTGTTCAAGAACTGCTGAGAAGAACCCTGAAAAAACAGGGTTACGAAGTAACAGTAGCAAGCAATGGCGAAGACGGTGTAGCCCAGGCGCAAAAATTGCGTCCGGCCCTGATAATTTGCGATTGGATCATGCCGCGCTTGACCGGCATCGATGTCTGCCGTCGAGTTAAGGCAGATCCGGATCTGTCAACTACACAATTCTTTTTGTTGACTTCTTTGGGATCGATCGCCGATCGAGTCAAAGGACTCGACGCTGGTGCCGACGATTTTATCTCAAAGCCGATCGAACTCAACGAGTTACAGGCGAGAGTACGCGCCGGATTGAGGCTGCACCAACTCAGCCGAGATTTGAAAATAGCCAAGCAAAGTCTGGAAGCAGAGTTAGCCGAGGCAGCCGAGTACGTGCAATCGCTGCTGCCAGATCCGATGACGGAACCTTTCAGCATTGAGGCAAAATTCATTCCCTCCCGGCAGTTGGGTGGAGATTGCTTCGACTACAACTGGCTAGATGCCGATTATTTGGCGATTTACTTGCTCGACGTAGCCGGTCACGGTTTGCGGGCGGCGCTGCCTTCGGTGGCCGTGCTGAATTTGCTGCGATCGCGCACGCTCCCCAACATAGACTACTACAAACCCAGCGACGTTTTGCGCGCCCTGAACACCACCTTCCAGATGAGCTACCAAAACGACAAGTATTTCACCATCTGGTATGGCGTTTACAACCGCATTTCTCGCCAGCTAGTTTATGCCAGCGCCGGCCATCCACCAGCCGTGTTGATTTCCCAGTCCCCTGCGAGCACCGCTAAAATCCAGCGATTAAAAACCCCCGGAATGCCGGTCGGGATGTTCCCTGACGCCCCCTATGTCGATAATTGCTGCGATGTAGAGGATTTGAGCACTCTCTACATCTTTAGCGACGGGGTATACGAGATCCACCAACCTGACGGCAATATCTGGGGGCTTGACCCTTTCGTAGACCTGTTAGCAGCTTACAACGGTGCAAGTGCCGACCAGTTAGAGCTAGTTTTGAACTACATTCAAAAGTTGAACGCTAAAGCAGTTTTTGATGATGATTGGTCTTTACTCAAGGTAAACTTTGGCTAGCTGACTTCTTGCAGTGCATCTGTGACCAAATAGCAAAAAGGCAGCAGCCCAAAGATTTAGTTAGTTGAGAGAATTTTGCTATTAAAAGCATCGCGGGTCTGAAATATCTCGAAAACTCGATCCATGCTGGTGAGTTCAAATAAGATGCGGATTTGCTCGTTGATAGAACAGACAACTAATTGACTCCCAGCGGCACGGACTGTTTTGAGCGCCAAGACTAAAGCGCCTAAACCAGAACTATCCATAAATGTCACATCAGTGAAGTCTATCAATACCACATCGGCTCCCGCTTCCACTAGGTCGCTAATCTCTTGGCGGAATTGACTTGCCTTGGTGCCGTCTAAAATGCCAGAGGGCTGAATAATTTTAACTACAGGACTCATATTTTGCGGTGGGAATGTCAGAATTTCTAGCCAGACTAGGCTAGTATAGCTGCGAGATGGACTCCGATCCAAATAAGAGAGGGGGAAAGCGCCAAAGCCTGAAAGCGGGAGAATAGTTTTGAGTGCAAAAGATGCTCCTCGTCGCGGATCGTAACGCCGATCGCAGTCGCAGCGCTTCGCCGGGAGTGAATTTTGAGATAGGGACAATCTTGGTTCTGCCGAAGGCCTTCTGGTATTAATTAAACTCGGCTAACTTTGGCGCGGTAGAGCAGTTTGTCGCCTTGTCTGTACCCTGTGTAGCGGACTTTGACGGGTTCTCCGGGTTCGGCTGTTCCTTCCATGAGCTGATGCTGTTGGGGGTTGTAGGGAATCTCGGCTCCGACTGGAGCGATCGACTCCACTCCCCAATGCTCCAATAACTGCTCGACTGGCCGCAGCAAGGGCAGTAGTTTCTGAGCCCGCAAGTTGTGATTTTCCTGAGCTTTGCTCGCAGCAGTCGGCCACTGCAACATCCAAGATTCTAAAATTTGCACGCTAGATAGCTGGAATTCCTGCATCAAAGATTCTCGCTGCTGTTCGATCGAAGCTTGCAGGCGCTGATATTCTTGTTCTAGGGCTGTCGGTGGTGCCGGTTCTAACTCTACATAGTTTGGCGCCAAGGTTGCGAGCAGTTCGGTTAAGGAAATTTGTAAAGCTTGACTGATTTTGAGCAGGATGTCGGCTCGGGTTTGCAAAGCTAAACCGCGACGCAGGCGACTTAGCTGGATCTCGGAAACTCCTGCTTTTTTGCTGAGTTCTCGATCGCTCGAAAGCCCCGCCTGTTCCATCAGGCGTTGCAGTTGAGGAGCATAATCTGGAATATTGGCAGTCACGAAAAACTCATCCAAATTAATAAATGGACATATTCTCGATCGTAAACTGTCACGAGCCTTAACGAAATACATTTTTGGGGCGGGCTGTTGGGCCCGCCCCACAAGAGTTTCGCAATTGATGCCGATGCAAGTTCAATTATTGAAAGCTTGCTATTTGACGGCTACTTTTTCGCGGGCGGTGGCTGTTGCAGTTGTCGCAGAACCTTGCAAATGCGCTTCTAGGAACCACAAACGCTTGTCAATTGTCCGCGAAATTTCAGTGTAGAGATCCGCTGTATCGGCATCGCCGAGTTCGCCTGCTTTGTCGATGGCGACTCGCAGGTGTTGGGCGTAGGGTGCGTAGCGATCGGCCAAAGCCGTCACAT
Organism: Microcoleus sp. POL10_C6; assembly: GCF_036701585.1. Lineage (NCBI taxonomy): Bacteria > Bacillati > Cyanobacteriota > Cyanophyceae > Oscillatoriales > Microcoleaceae > Microcoleus > Microcoleus sp. POL10_C6. The sequence goes on from NZ_JAUBRB010000013.1 coordinate 81,291, forward strand.
ATTCTTTGCCGTCTAAAATGTCGAAAGGAAATTCTGGCAAAATCGAATCTGCGGCGGCTGTGCGGGCTGTTCCTACAGCCAAACCGCCCAAAGCTGTGACTCGTTCTGCAACCGTATCAACGTATTCTTCGAGTTCTGTTGCCATTTCGTCAAACAGCAAGTGCAACTGGTAGAAGTCCATGCCTTTGACGTTCCAGTGAGCTTGCTTGACTTGAGTTTTTAAGTCCAGAGTCGTTGCCAGCGTGGCGTTGAGCAGCCCGACTACTTGAGAGCGGGTGGCGGCTGACATATCGATGCGGGTGGGGTAAAGATGTTGTTTGTGATTGTTGGTAGTCATAGGTTTTTAGCTTGTTATTAGTGATTGTCGATCGAAGATCTTAGAAAGCTTTGGGCGATCGAATGTTTGCCTGTCGTGAATTTCTATTGAGAGGCTCAGGCTAAGTGCATCTGCAACACGGCACGGGGAGCTCGGCGTACATTACAGCGGATAGTTTCTAAACCGAGACGCTGGCAAGCTTCGTACCGGTGGCAGCCGGAAAATCCGTAATACTGACCATCTACTTCTAGCACGTCGATGGGTTCGTTTAAACCTACCTCGCGGATGGATTCCATGAGGGCGGCTACTTTGGTTTGGTCGTTGACTCGCGGCAGGGGGCGGCGAATCTGGTTGAGGGGTATTTCTTCGATCCTCATGGCGGCTCTCTTTTTTGCTTCTTGTTAAATCATACTCGTAATGACTTCGACTTGGCAAGAAAAATGTCAGGAAATTTTGAGATGGGGAGAACAGGGGCGTGCGATCGCCCGTTTGCTGTAGTGTCGGGGGATCGAGGGCGATCGGCTTTGGGTGGGAAAATCAGCATTAAAAATTCCTTCCCATCACCTGGGTAGCTCAATTCATTGTCGGTGTCTTGACGTTTGAATGCCCTAAAATTATAATTTTATTAGGCAAAGCCTAGGGGTAGTCGTTACGACTGCCGCATCATAACCGCTGAAAAATAACCGCTGAAAAGGCGGTTTTAGCGTTTTTTTAGAGAGCGAATTTCATTGCCATGTAATGGTATGTCTTGAGGAATCTTTCAGCAATTTTTGAAGTCCACTAGAAGACTATTAATGATAGCTTCGTTGCTCCAACCATACCAGTTAATTAATGAAAAGTAAAAAGCAGATTGAGCAAATTGCACAGAATTTAAAGCAAGCCATCTCAGACAGAGATCAAAAGCTAGCCTTAGACTTATTTCGAGCGGGATTACAAGAAAGTGAGGCGGAATTTGTAGGTCAACTACGAAAAATTGGTGTACTTCGATGCTCAAACTATGATTTCCAATCTCAGATACTTAATTCTTTGATAAATGAAACTGGGAAAATAAACATCAGCCAGGATAGCCAAGTTTACTTTGAATCTATAAAATCGCTTCTTTCCATCTCAAGAAATATTCAAACCTTATTTAAGGCTTTACTTAAAGAGGTTGATTATCTTGAGATTAAAAGTTACCTAGTTGCAGTTGATTCATTGTTCTGGCCAATTGATGGTCTTCAAGCAGTTGATTCATTGTTCTGGCCAATTGATGGTCTTCAACAAGACCACGCTAATCGCTACTCTGTATGTAAGGAAGAGCTAGCTTCAGCCTTTTCTTTATATCTTTATCATAGCCATGACAAAAAGGTTATAGATAAATCAAATATTGATAAAGTCAATGAAAAACGCTTAAGCGATCAATATTACCTTGACAAATTAGAGGATTTTAACAAATTAATTTTTTTTAAAGAGTCTGAAGTGCTTGTAGATAGTTTTGGTTATACAGTTACACAAAATGATGCAAAAATTATTATAAAAGCACCTGACCCAAAGTTTGAGATGAGCCGTTGTCTCGGCTACATAAGACAATCAATGCAAGAGCGTGCTAACTCGTTTGATTCTTTGTCAGAATTATCAGAAATAATAGAAAACTACCCCTCTCTATTGGAATTTTCAAAGAGGTATTATCAAAAGTTTAAAGACTCTACATTTAAGATTATAGACAGTCCTTTAAAACGAATTGTCATGCAATTTCACCCTCAAACCTTAAGTAAGTTTTTGGACACTAACCGTCTTTTTTTGGAAGAGGAGATGATTCTCAAACAACTTGAAAGTAATTTATTTATTGATATTCAAAAAATAAATAAAATCCCAGTTTTCCAAAGCTTATCATTATTCGACATCATTAAAGTACAACGGTTATTTGCATTTATGTTATTTGTTCTTACGGAGTATATAGACTCTAACAAGCTCTTTAAGTCTAAGTTATTTTGGCGATCTATGCCTGTTTTACAAGCCAATGAACTCAAAGATTTATTGGCTAGTTTTTTGGGATAACAAAAGGCAAAACAAATTTTTGAGTTATTTACTTGGAGATTAGAAAGCAAGAAGATATTTGATTTACAAACGTACCCATTTATTAATGTTGAAGATTGGATACTTTTACCTCTGGGAATTTTAACTAACTCTGATCTTTGTAGAAACGTTCTTCAATCAACTAAATTTAGATTTGATTCAGAATCATTTGAAGATCCAATTGTTCTAGAGATGGAGAGATGCTTAAAGCCAGTATCATCAATATTAAAAACAAACTTAAAATATTCTTTTAAGGGCATTGAAGGCGATGTAGATGTCTTAGCTGTTGTAGATAACTGCCTATTTGTATTTGAATGCAAAAACTCCTTGCATCCTTGTAATCCATTTGAATTGAGAACCACTTATGATTACATTCAGAAAGCCGCCAATCAATTGACTCGCTTCCAAGATTTATGGCAGCAAGAACCTTTCCGAACCGATTTAGCAAGGAAGATTAAAACACAGTCTCCTTTGCCATCCCAATTATGTTCATGTATTGTCACGGGAAATCGAATGTTTTCAGGTTTACGTGAACAAGGGCATAGCGTCAGACCAATCCGGGAGCTTTGTTACATCATCTCTAAAGGAGAAATTCTACTTAATTCATATAATATTTATGACCAAGATGCAGGTAAGAAAAGCATTATCAAATTTAAACTATGGAAGGAAGACCAATTAAAGGCAGAAGATTTATTGGGTTATATTCAAGAAGATTCTCTTCATAAGTGCTATTTCAATTCTCTGAGCAGAAGTGAGCAAACAATTAAACTGAAAAACAAATCTCTAGTTCAAGAGTCGTATGCTTTTAGTCCTGAGAGGTTTTTTGATGAGTTAGTGGATAACTTTAGATTTACAGAAAATCTGTAGGGCTTTCATAGGTATCCTCAGAGTATTACACCAAGCTGTTTTTAGGTTTTTTTGATTTCTAACCTCGCGCTAACTCGATCCTGAACACTAACATTTTCTATTGAGTTATGCAAAATTTGGTGATTAGCCTGACTTTCTTGCGTCTAACTCTGGAATTCGGGCAATAAGCAGCGCCATAAAACAAGCTCGATCGCCCATCCAAAAAAAATGGCAGCATCTGCTACTGAATCCTCTCAACTCAATCCAGCAATAATATTGACGCTCATAGCCAGAATAGCGGTGTTAAAAAAGAACGACAGCACGCTGTGAAAAAGCACGAGATACCTCGTGGAACGAGAAGTTATCTGCACGTCTGCAACTTGGCAAGTCATGCCAATACCAAAAGAGAAATATAAAAAATCTTTGTAATCTGGTTCCTCGTCGCCCGGAAAATCCAAGCCCCCCGCCTGCAAGTAACTGCCGTGCTGCTTGCTGCGGTTTTTGTAGTAGCTGCGGGCATAGTGCATGGTGAAGATAGTGTGTACCTGCATCCAAGACCCAACAATTGTTAGGACAGAAAGCCCCAAGTGCAGAAATAGCAAGTTCGGTGACAGACCTTTGGTATCGCGCAGCAAAAAGAAGATGGCTAACAAGCTAGCAAAAGCGGCTGCCACGATCGTACTTAAGATTGTTAAGCGGCCAGCATCCAACTGCTGAGCGTGGTGGCGCATCATTTCGGGAGTGCCTTGCAGCATCAGCATCCAAGTCAAAATCAGAAAACTGACCGCGCCCGCGTTCCAAATGCACAGCGTCCGAGTCAGGGGGAGATAGTCAGGTGGCAGCAACACAGCAACTGCCATAGCAAAGAGAAAAGACACAAACACGCGGTGCCGGACGCTCCAGACCCAGTGCATTTTAGATTGGGAAACATTTTTCACAATAATCTACTGTAATTTAGGCACAGTCAGGGTTAGAAAATCTCAACTACTGCCATCTTCGCAGGAACTCCCAAAAAATAGGTATGAATTGGTAACACCCAGCACAGGCAGGATTTTTCATGCCTTTCGATAGATCGATCGACCTCAACCTTCTAGGTACAGTGGGAGAAAAGATAAATTGTGGCTTGAAATTATGGCATCCTCCCAACCCCTCAAAGGCATTGAATTGATCGACTGCGCCAAAGCTAACGCCCAACAAGGAATCGCTACAGCCGCGAAGCTTTGCGGCTACGGAGACGACCTCAACACCTTCGAGCGGGAACTGAAAAAGGCTTGCCAAGACATCGGCGTCGAAGTCAAGGAGTTAAGCGACTTGATTACGGCTCAGCAGATGATGAAACAAGGAATGGGTATTGAAGTCGCTCCAGATACTCCCTCAGAACTCTAGGCTCAATCTCCACCGCACCAGTTTTAGAGCTAAGATTGCCCTGACACCAGTATTTTGAGTCTGCTAGCTGAGGCAGGCTAGAATGTTCTGCATGGGATCTTCCGACTCTGGGCAGGAGTCGCGTTTTCTCCCGCGAAGAGGGTGCTTTCTGGAGGGTGCTGAGATTGTTAGGAGGACTGTCGTGTCAGATCAGCAAGACCGAATTATGCGTTTGTTTATAGAGGAGGCTAAGGAGCACCTCGATACTCTAGAAAATGGTTTAGTGGATTTAAAGTCCACGATGAAAGACCCCGAAAGCGTCCAAGAGATGTTTCGAGCCGCCCATTCCGTGAAAGGAGGGGCGGCTATGCTTGGCTTAGATAGTATTAAAACAACCGCTCACCGCTTGGAAGATTGTTTTAAGGTGCTCAAGGACGGGCCCGTCAAGCAGGTTGACCAAACGGCAGAATCCCTATTTTTAAAGGGAGTTGATACGCTTAAGGACTTGCTGGGGCGACTAGAGGGGCCTTTCGGCTTGAGGAATGAAGAGGGAGAAAAACTCGTGCAGCAGGTGATGCCTGTTTTTGCTCAACTGGAAACTCACCTCAATAAATTGGCGTCGGGCAAAGTGCAGGCTGCTGCTGGGTCTGCTACCCCCGCCGCTCCAACAGCCGGCGCCGTACCGGCGAATTTTGCTGTTGAAGTGATGACTTTACTCAAAGAAATGTTGCAGGTGTTCAAGCAGAAAGAATCGGCGGCTAGTCGTTCTGAGTTGACGGCTGTGTGCGTTCGCCTCTATAAGTTGGGAGGTAAAATTGAGACTTGGCAAAATTTAGTTAAAACAGCTAGAGCGGCGATCGTTAATCCCAAAAACTCTTATAAAGTCTTAGCTCCGTTGATTATCAAAGAACTCAAGGAAGCTGGCGATTTAGTACAAGGGGGGAAAGTCAAGACGATCGTTCCGAGTAAAAATTTGCTACTTTTGGCAGCAAGCCCAAAACCTGCCGAGGCAAGCGCCCCAGCCGCCCCAGCCGCCCAAGCAGCAGCGTCGAAGCAAGTCGCACTTCCAGCCGAACCGAAGGCGGTAGTCAAGCTTTTGCTCAAAACTTTCAACAAAAAGCAACTCTCGGAAATCGCCAAGTTACTGGTTAACGCCATCAAATCCTCGAACTAGGAGGTGTGGCAGTAGAAGATAGAGTCAAAGCAATATTTGTGAGGCGGATAATTTTCTGGTGGGTGCTGGCAGCCGCTCGTTGAGCAGCAACTCGAAAAAATTCACTCTTTCGAGATTTTTGCCCTCTATCTTCTACTGTTGGGCAACCCTGCGTTAGAATTAGTGGATATGTAGGCGTGCAATATTGTACCAGAATTAAAAATCGAGCAGGCTTTATAAGGCGGTAGCTGTGAAACCAATTCGTTCATTAGAAGATGCTTTAAACCGCTGTCAGGCGATGGGAATGCGCTTGAGCCGCCAGCGTCGATTTATTCTAGAACTTTTGTGGGAGGCAAAAGAACACCTCTCCGCTCGCGAAATTTACGATCGCCTCAACAAACAAGCGCATTCGATTGGTCATACTTCTGTCTATCAAAATCTAGAAGCTTTGTCGAGAGAAGGGATTATTGAGTGCATAGAACGCTCGGAGGGACGCTTGTACGGCAACGTCAGCGACTCTCACTCTCACGTCAATTGTCTTGATACGGCTCAGATTCTAGACGTTCATGTGGAATTGCCGATCGAATTGATCGAACAAATCCAACAGCAAACTGGTGTCAGAATTGTAGACTACCGGATAGATTTCTACGGATATCGATCTGCCGAGTCCGCCACGGAAGCATCGAGTGTCAGCGATACGCCAAAGGCTTCGTAACGGATAAAGCAGCGGCTGTTGGAAGCAAAACTGATATTTGTACTGGGTCGATAGGTGGTATAAAATGATTTAAGTATTTAGCTGGGTTCGATCGGTTTTTTTGCCGTCGCCAGCCGGAATTTGGCACAGTCGAAAAAAAATGAAAACAGAAAAATGAAACTCGATCGACAAGTTTGGCGATCGGGAATAAAATTTACGACTAAACCAAAAAAGTCATTTCTACCCGCTACACGTAAAAGTGTAGACCAAATCCGGCTGTAGTACCCCTTTATTTTAAATCGGCTTGGAGTAGACGAAAGCTAGTGTAATTGCGGTTTCAACCGCTGAGTCTGATCAGGTAATTTCTGACCCGGATTTAATATTAGACCTTAGTTTAATCGCTCCCCCAATTCATCTGTAGAGTCAAATCTAAAATCTAAAATCTAAACTCTAAAATCTAAAATTGATCGACTGACGGGGCTTTATACTGTTTTTTCTGCCAAACAGCCCCGGAATCTGTCAATAACTGTTTGATAACTGGTATGATTTACGTGCTTCGAGAGCCTAAAATACTCGGAAGCAACCAGTGGGGCTGGACACGAACCTCACTATAAAACGCCGTAGAGGGAAAGATGGCCAGTACCTTGAAGGAAGTTCTCGATCTCCTTAACCGGAGTCAGAAGCCGACATCACAATCTATGATTTGATGTGGGAGTGTCACGTGAAGAGTGCGCATTACAGGACAGGCTGAAGTAATGGCGAGACGACAATCTGACCAATTCCACACACCACCGCAATACAACCCATCCCTCAAACCGACGGCACAGTTCAGTGCAGAGGCGACAGGCGATGCGAGTTCCTCAGTAACGGCGCTGCCGACCGAGGGGAAAAGAACTTTTTGGCAGTGGCAGCTAATCTGGCTGAGTCTCCTGGTGGGATTTGGAGTAACCGGTGCCGCTGCATTTCTGTGGTTGCTGACGATGCCGCCACCGCCAAATTGCCAGCAACTGTCGCCGCTGGCGGCGGACGGAGAGCGACTTTACTGCGCTCAACAAGCTGCTAAGTCGGGGAAGCTAGAACAGCTAGAATCGGCAATGGCATTGGTGCAGGCTTGGCCGAAAGAACATCCGCTACACTCGCAAGGTCAACATTTGATAGGGGAATGGTCGAAAGCCATTCTGGGATTTGCCAGGGCCAAAATTGAGAGGGGCGATTTGAAAGGCGCCCTAGAGATTGTGGCGAAAATTCCGAAAACCAGTCGATCTTACCCAGAGGTACAGGAGGCTGTGACTGCTTGGGAAAAAAATTGGCAGGAGGGCCAAAAACTCTACGATACAGCCCTAGCAGCTTTGAAAAGTGAGGATTTAAGGAAGGCTTGGGATTATGCTCAAGCTTTGTTCAAGCTGGAAAATGTTTTCTGGAGTCAGAAGCGTTACAACGAGCTGATCCAGCAGATTTCTTTGGAAAGAAACGGCTGGCAGCGCTTGGAAGAGGCTAGAGATTTGGCGAAGGACGAGACTCCGCAAAAGTTCGCTGAGGCGATCGTCCTGGCTCGCAAAATAGACTCGCAGCTTTTTGCCCGCGCTAAAGCTGAAAAGGAAATTGAGGGCTGGAGCCGGACTTTGCTGGCAATGGCTACTAAGCGGTTGGGGGCGAAAGACCTGCCGGGGGCGATCGAGGCTGCTTCTGTTGTGCCACAGGATTCGCTACTGTTTGCGGAAGCTCAAGATTTGATGCAGTTGGGTAGAGCTCAGGCAGTGACGTGGAACCAGTCGATATCAACTCCGCTGCCACAACACATTTTTAGCTTGCTCGAAGGGCAGGGGGCTGCTAGCAAAATATCTCCGGGTCGCCCTCTGTACAAGCAAGCTCAAGTTCAAATTGAAAATTTGCAGGTGCAGTTTCAAGATTTGCTGCGACTGCAAGTGGCGAGTACGATCGCTAGTGTCGGTCAGATAGGAACGTTTGGACTCGCGATCGAGCAAGCGCAAACCATCGGACTTAAGCAGCCACGGCGCGTTCACGCTCAAACTTTGGTGGCTGCTTGGCGTCGAGAAATTCAGCGGATCGAAGACCAATCTTTTCTGACTTTGGCGAAGCAGTTGGCAGAACCGCAGACGGTTGAAGGACTCAAGGGCGGTATGGCTCAGTTAGTCCTGGTTGCTCAAAACCGCCCCCGCAGGATAGAAGCGCAAACTCTCTTGGCTCAGTGGACGAAACGCATAGAAGTTATTCAAGATCAGCCTTTTTTGGATGAAGCGATCGCCCTGGCGAAGCAAGGAAAACTTAGTGCTGCTATTGAAAAAGCTTCGGCAATTAAGAGCGGTAGGACTTTGTACGCGAAAGCTCAGGATAATGTCTATCAGTGGGTGAGCGAACTGCAAGTTGCTCAAGACAGACCGATTCTCGATCGAGCTGCGGAATTGGCATCTCAAGGCAGTCTAGGAGCAGCGATCGATACGGCTTCCCAAATCGGTTACGGTAGGGCGCTGTATTCAGAGGCGGCAGGTGCGATCGGACGCTGGAGTGCTGAACTCAGAGCCAACAGTGCGCCGCCGCCGGAACCCGCTCGCGAGTACGCGCCGGAACCCGCTCGCGAGTATGCGCCAGCTCCACGACAGGAGGAGTACGCGCCAGCTCCGCGACAGGAGGAGTACGCGCCAGAACCAGAGCCTTACTATCCGCCTGCTAGAGAAGAGGCCCCGGCTCCGGAACCTTACTATCCGCCTGCTAGAGAAGAGGCCCCGGCTCCGGAACCTTACTATCCGCCTGCTAGAGAGCCGGAACCGGAACCTTACTATCCGCCCGCGCCAGAGCCGGAACCTTACTATCCGCCCGCGAGAGAAGAGGCCCCGGCTCCGGCTCCGGAACCTGCTCCTCCAGCTCCGGCTCCGGAACCCGCGCCGCCCTCGATTCCTGAATCGGCTGGGCCTCCTGATGCTAATTTGCTCCCGGAGTAATTGGGTTTTCGCACGATCGCTCTCTAAAATCTCAAATCTAAAATCAAGTGAGTAATTTCCAAGTGCTGACGATCGAGAGCGACCCCATTTTCCGGCTGGGGCTGCGAGTTGCTTGCGAGCAGTATCCAGACTTGCAAGTTGTTGCAGAGATTTCAACCGCAACCGAGGCTTTGCGGGTTCTCGAATCTCGCTCGATCGACTCGGTAGCAGCCAAGAAGCCCGCAGATTTGGTAATTTTGGCTGTTGAGACCCTAAATTTGCGATCGGGTCAAATAGAGGCGCTGGCATTTTGTCGCGAACTCAAAACTTTGTACCCCAACCTGCCCCTGTTGCTGCTAGGCGGGCCGCTGACACCGGAGCTGTTGGCCCAGATACAGGCGGCGGGCGCGAATGGCTATTGTCCTAAAGGTACAGATATTTCTTTGACAATCGAAGCTATTCGCGCTGTGGCATCTGGTCTCACTTATTGGGCGACGGATACAGCAGCTAACCCGGAAATAGAACTAAATGCAGCGGTGGTTCAAACAGTAGAAAACTACCCAGCAATTGCAGATAAAAATGCAGATAATTCGACAATTGATACGCCAGTACACAAAAAAATGCTGGCTTATTTTTATCGTTCTGGACTACGGGAAATAGATGCAACTTTGGCAGTTGTCCAAGCTGATTTGCAAGAGTTCAGAGCCGCAGCTCCCACAGATTTGCCCTCTATTATAGATGGGGGTGTACTCAGCGGGCGCCGCAGAGAATTGCTCGCAGCTCGTTGGATTGTCAGTCAGTTATTATTTGAAGAAAAAGGGGAGAAGGTAGAAGGAAGAAGGCAGAAGGAAAAAGGCAGAAGGCAGAGGGGAGAAGGTAGAGGGGAGAAAGAAAAAATTAGAGGCGAGAATTTGTTAAATAATTCTCAATCGCAATTAACGAATTCCCAAGTTTCGGCTGAATCTTTGGTGGTTGCAACTAATTGGCAAGGTAGCTTGTTTGACTCGGCGGCAGCTAAATTGCAGTTTGATTTGGTGAATTTGACTGGCTTGCCTTTGGAAATCGATATTTTGCGATCGACCAAAAAGCGTGAATTGATGACTTCCATCCTGCATAAGTTAAAGAATTTGCTGGAACAATTGCGCTTTTCGCAAGTGCAGCACACTCAATTGTCGCAAAAAATGCCTGCTATTTTACGGGATTTATGGCAGGCGACAATTATAGATTTTTTTGGCAGATACTATACACTGCAAACGGAAGAAAATCTGGTTTTTGATGGCAGTCAAACAAGCTTGAAACTGGGAGAAAGTCAAGGGGGAAGCCCTGCTTATCTCTTGGCAGGCAGCGGCGTAGAAGTTGTGCCGATGCTGCTGGCAGATGCTGATGTAGTTGCAGCAGAAATCCTTGATAAAATACCGATGACAGTTGATTTTTTTGCACATTTGCTATTTGAAGTTCCTCTAACTGTTGACAATATTTCTTGTGTTGCTGGCAGCCCGGCAGCAATGCAGCGAGCTGAAGCTTTGTTGGAAAATTTGGCAATTCAAGTTGCTAGCGGAGTGGTACAGCCTCTACTAAATAATTTGGCAAATATTGAAGAAATCAAGCAAATTTTTTACGATGGTAAGTTGATTTCGACGCGAGAAATTGAGCGGTTTCGGAATGAGTTGTCGTGGAGATATAGCTGGGATAGATATTTTGTGGAACCGAAAGCTATTTTTGAAAGCAGGTTTTGGCTGTTTATTTTGGGCGATTCTGGAATTAAGAAAATTTCTATTTATGCTCCAAGAAATCTGGAGTTAGTACAGCTTTCTGGGTGGCAGTTGGCCTTGACTTTAGTGCTGGAAACCAGGGATGCGATCGCACCTAGAGTTCGCGCGGTTATTTCGTTGTTGGGTGCTGGCGTTGTTTATGTTTTGACTCAGGTTATAGGGCGGGGAATTGGTTTGATTGGGCGGGGAATTATCCAGGGGATTGGTAATTCTTTGCAAGATAGCAAGTTTGGGAAAAATGGGTAATTAGTAATTAGTCCTTAGTAATTAGTCATTAGTCATTAGTCATTAGTGAGCTAAAATATTTATAGGTGGTGGTATGATAACTACATGGTAGACAGTTGACAATCAAGCAATTGGGTACTCGCCTCCCGGATTCATCTGTGGGATTAATCTAAAAATTAAAATGGGTTGACTTTTTATGAGTATTATGATAGCGATAGATGCCGATCGCATAAACAGTTTAGATTTGTCTCCGGTGCGGAGTGTGATTGAAAAGTGGCTGGCCGAAGGAGCGATCGCCCAAAACGAACAACAGCTACAATTTGAAATTGAGTATCCGCGCGAAGAGTTAGATCCGCGAGAAATTTCGGAAATTCCCGAAGTGCGGCTGTGGTTTATTCGCTTGGATGCTTGTTATCCTTGGCTGCCATTTTTGCTGGATTGGAAAGCGGGAGAATTGGCGCGCTATGCGGCGATGTTGGTGCCGCACCAGTTCCACCGCACCCAAGGTATTCAGTACAATCCTGAAGCTTTGGAAATGTTTTTGATGAACAAAATTTTTGTGTTGACTGATTGGTTGAATCAGCAGGGAATTCCCAGTAAATCGAAGTTGATGGCGATGTCGCAGATGTTTGGTTATGATTTGGAGGATGCTTTTTTTGATGTGATTTTGCCCCACAAATAAGCATCTCGCTCAAATTAACATAGTCCTAATTAGGTAGGCGACTCTATACCTAAAGACTAAGTAGAAAGGTAGAAATTCGGTTTCTTCGCTTGTGGGGCGGGCTTTCCAGTCCGCCTCCGCCGCTATAAGTTCCATCCACAACAGCTTAATAAAGCTTAACAGCAACCGTACTCAGACTTTAATACAATCCTTAAACCAGCGCGCCTCAAAAAATTGTTGCTGGACTTCAGAATTTTCTCAGAATTGATAGTTAGTTTAAATAGACAACGATCGCCCCATTCAATCGATCGAGGAAATTTACCATGAAAACAGATTACCTCATCGTCGGCAGTGGTTTATCAGCACTGGTTTTCGGAGCTTTGATGGCAAACTCCGGCAAAACCGTACACATCCTCGAAGCTCACGAGCATCCCGGAGGTTTTGGTCACACCTTTACGATGGCCAATAAATACACCTTTAATGCCCAATTCCACTACGTTTGGGACTGCGGCGAAGGACATACAGTCAATCGAGTTCTCAAAAAACTCGGTCTTGATCGAGATGTCACCTTTGAACGGTACGATCCGAATGGCTACGACCACATGAGAATGCCTGGTTATGCACTTGATATCCCCTCGGAACCAGAGGAACTGATCCGGCGATTGTCGGCGCTGTTTCCCGAAGCGGGCGAGAGAATTCGCCAATTCGTCAACGAAGTCGAGAAAACCGGCAACGGACTCAGAAAACTCGCTCCTCCCGTCAAACCAATTGAATTGCTCAATAATTTCGGTGACGTATTCTGTGCTGTCCAACACCTCAACAGTACACTTCAGGACGTTTTCGACAAGTTCCAACTCCCGCAAGCCGCCCAAACCCTATTAGCCCTGCAATGGCCGGACTTTTTGCTGCCCCCAAATCAGCTTTCTTTCTATGCTTGGATTGCCTTGTTTAGAGGCTATCAAGAAGGCGCATTTTACCCGACGCAGCATTTTGAAGATGTCATCAATTCTTTAGTTAAGGTCATTGAATCCAACGGGGGGAAAGTTCTATTAAACCATGAAGTCACGAATTTCAGGGTAACAAACAGAACAGTAACTGGTGTTGAAGCGATGGATTTGACCACCCATCAAACCCATGAATTCACGGGCGACACGGTGATTTGTAACCTTGACCCGAAAAGAGCGGCCAAGATGATTGGAGAGGAACTGTTCTCTAAAAAAGTGCGGCGGAAACTCAACTATGAGTATTCTGCATCTAACTACATGGTGTACTGCGTTGTCAAAGATATCGATCTCCGAGAGTATGGATTTGGCAAGTGGAATACGTTTCATTCGGAACATTTGGATCTAAACGAAGCTTTTGCTCAAATGTATGAGCAAAATGATTTTTCTCGTCCGAGCTTTGCAATTACAACGCCAACTTTACTGACGGAAGCGCGGCGGGATTGTCCAGAAGATTGTCAAATTGTCGAATTTCTGACTGTTGCTAATTACAGCTATTTTAAGCAGCTTTGGGAGACCGATCGCAAAGCTTACAGACAGAAGAAACAAGAGATTCTGGACTCGATTTTAGATGTAGTTGAAAAACACTATGTTCCGAATTTCCGCAAACACATGGTCTTTCATGTTACCGGAAGTCCGACGACTAACGAGCGCTTCTGTTGGTGTCCTAACGGTAATTCCTACGGTTCCAGCCTGACGCCGCGCAACATGGGAGTCGATCGACTAAATCATGAAACATCCCTCAACAATTTCTATTTCTGCAACGCCTCATCGGGCTATCCAGGCTTTGCACCGACATTTTGGACGGGGGCGCTGCTTTATCAACGTTTATCCGGCGATGCGATTTTAGGCTAAGGAAAATTGGCAATTGGTTATTTTCCTGTTTCTCTCGTTCCTTGGCAAAGCCAAGGAATGAATTTCACTCTTGCCCTGCCTTCTCTTAAAAATATCTCGTTTCTGCTCTCATTATCTCGTTCCTTTCCTTGGCTCTGCCAAGGAATGAATTTCTGGAGGCTATGCCTCCTCTTAAAAATGACGAGGCATAGCAACAGTGAAATGCGTTTCCAGGTTCCACCTGGAAACGAAAATTTCTTCCTTCTTCCTTCTTCCTTCTTCCTTCTTCCTTCTATCAATCTAGGAGTGAACTATGAGAATTGCAATTGTTGGGGGCGGAGCGAGCGGTATGGCAGCAGCCTACTGGCTCGATAAACAGGGACATCACGCCACTGTATTGGAAAAGCAGCCGATTTTAGGTGGACACATTCGGACGCTAAACAAAAATGTTGCGCCCAATCAATCAGAGTGCAATGAAATATTAGAAAATGGGGTGCTGGAATTTCCCACTGTGTTTTACAATTTCGTGGATTTTATGCAGGAGCTAGGCGTTGAATTAGAACCCGTGCAGATTGGTTCAGCGTTGTTTTTTAAAGATGGCACTGACTTTTTATCGGCAGTCTCTATCCGAAAGAACTTCACCGGAATCCAACGTCTGATCGAGTATTTGCGGCTTGATAGTCTCTACGCTCGTTCGGCGGGGTTTATTTTAAAAATGCGGTTTGCTAAACAGCACGATTTCTACGATGTGCCGCTTTCGGAGTCTTTGAAAAGCTCGTGCGTCCGCAATTATTGGCTGAAGTTGCTGACGATGTATAGCTACTCGATACCGTTTGAATTACTCGACAATTTTCCGGCGGAATTAGCGATGCCTGTTTTGCGCGAATATGCCTCGGTCAACTGGGTGAGGATTAAAGGCGGGGTGTATTCTTACATTGAAAAGATTTTGGAGCAATTTAAGGGCGATATACGGCTAAATGTGGAGATTGCCAATATTTTTAGAAGTGCGGATGCTATAAAAATCGTGCTTTCTGATGGGGAAATCCAGGAATTTGATAAGGTGGTTTTTGCGATGCCACCCGATCAAGTTATGAGGCTATTATCTGATCCGACGGAGGCGGAAACGAAGCGGTTTTCGGCGTGGAAAGCCAATTATGCAACCACTGTACTGCATTCGGATACATCGATGTACGATCGCTACGGTATCCGCAAGTTATCAGAATTTGATTTTTTCGAGACGGAGAAGGGATGGGGATATAATGCGAGCTTGAATCAGCTTTGCGGCATCTCCTCGCCACGAGAGTACAGTTTAGCTTTTCATCTGGAAGAGTCGATCGCCCAAAAGCACATTATTCACATTCAGAAACATCACACGCCGCTGTACACTGTGGAGTCTTTTCGATATCGAGATGAAGTTATCGAGACTAATGGCGAGAACCACACTTATCATGCGGGAGCTTATTTGGGGGATGGTTTGCACGAAGGAGCCATTACCTCTGCTTTGCGAGTCGCGAAATTAATCGGGTGAACTCAATTGTGATGCTACAAACTCTCGCAAATATCAGTAAATTTCTTGCGGGTGCAACACTCTCACAAAAGTAATGATGTTTGTATCAAAAGTTAAACCCATGCGAGAGTCGTCCACTCGGATGCGAAATTAATTTTTGACCTTGCCTAAGCTGCGACACCACGTGCTGCAGTTAAGTAGACATCATTGCTCATAGATGGGGGCATGGTTGATCCGGCTAACTGAGTACCCTCAAAGTTGGCTCCCGTGAACGTTGCCCCGCTCAAGTCGGCTTCGCTCAAGTCTGCATAGCACAGCCTAGCCCAATCGAGGTTTGCCTGCGCCAAAGAAACTCCCACCAGATTTGCCCTGGTTAAATCTGCTCCCATCAACTTGACGCCCCGCAACTGAGCCCCGCTGAGATTGGCAGCTAACAAGTTCGAGCCTTCCAGGTTTACCCCGTTTAGTTTGGCTTCGCTCATGTTGACGCCATTGAGATCCGTCCTGCTCAGGTCGATGCCATTGATGTAAGCTTTCCTGAGATAGATGCCTGTTAGTTGAGCGCCAAAAAGCTTTGCACCGCTGAGTTTTGCCCCTCCGCAGTTGGCCCAGTTGAGGTTAGCTCCCGTGAGGTTAGCGCCCCGCAGATTGATGAATTGCAGGTCGGCTGTACATAAATTGGCGTTCCAGAGGATGGCGCTCCGCAGGTTGCTACCGATGAGTTGGGCGCCACTCAACTTTGCCCTGGGCAGTTTTGCTTTGACGAGGAAAGCTCCGCTGAGATTGGCTTTTGTAAGCTCTGCGTCTGCTAGTCTGGCTTGGCCCATTTTGGCAAAACTCAGATTTGCCCTGTAAAGGTTTGCGTCGTTGAGTTCTGCTTTGGTGAGATGCGCCCGACTCAGGTTAGCTCCCGACAGGTTAGCCCTCGAAAGGTTGACGCCGACCAACATAGCTCCGCTGAGGTTTGCTCCGCTGAGGTTTGCGTCAGCAAAGTCTCTGTTTCCATTTTCGTACTCTTTGAGCAGCTCGGTTACTTCCATACTGGTCACATTCCTAATAGCGGAAATTTATTTAGAAATAAACACTCTTTATAAGTATTTTATCTCAAATGGAGCGGACGCGATCGCACTTTCAAGAAAGCTGACAATTAACTTTATATTTATACATATACTTTGTGCTTTTTTCAGAGTCCCGACCGTTTTGAGGTCATAGTCTGAAACCCTTGATTTATCGTGGGTCTCTAGTGTGTTTTGGCAAGCGTTGCGATCGTACTGAGATCGGTGAAACCGTTATTCTCAATAGGTAAGCCATCAAACACTGTCCTAATTATTAATCAATAGTAAAATAATATTCTTGTTGTCCACTGTGACTAACAGCTTTTTTAAACGGAGACTGCAAATTTGTTAGTTGTGTTTGCTTCATGTGTCGCGAAGGCTGGCATGGTCATACCTCCATATTTTGATCTCCTGTCATTTTTGAGGAAAATTAGATATAAAACAACAGCTTAATCAGCGAGAAATTTTCTCGGTTGTCTCGCAGGAGTTATACGATCGTGCTTTTCAATATTTCCTTGAGTCTATCGGGGTGAAAAGTAATTTCAGACATTGTACTTATGAGGAATTTATCGATATGCCTAACGGTAGAGGGTATTCGTTCAAAACTTAGCGGATAATATATTGCAGATTGTACAAAAGTAACAGCGAGTATTATCTGTAGAGTATCACCCTCTCTACTGGCAGTTAGGCAAATGTGTCAATCTATGTTATGCTGAGTCAAACTGGAGGAATGATCATGTCAAAAGAAAGAAAAAGCAATAAAGAAGTCAAAAAGCCAAAGAAACAACCTGATGGTGTTGCTAAGCCGAAGGATGAGAAAAAAAATTATGGTAGCACCGAGGGGCGCAAGTAGAGATAGCTGCTTCTCTTGGAATTGCCATTAATTTGTTTAAGTTTTATTAGTATCAATTCTGAATAAATCACAATATCCTATTGTGGGATAATCCGAAAAACAGGTTTATTATACCTAGGGTATATGCAGTCTTCAACCCAAAGTATAATGAAATCTGTTTTTAGTCATAAATATGAAACATTCTGTCGCAGATCGAATTTAAGACCGTCTATTTAGGCTTTCTTGAAAAAAAATATAGTTCGATCGCCCAATCCCATCAAATCCCATCAAATCTATCACAGCGATATCTCTGTCACCGCAATATTACCCTCAAAACACACGTCAACATCAGTCCCCGCCGCCCGATCGCGCGAGCCATATTCTCCCGCATAATAAAAGTATTCTCCCTCCATCCGGTACACCACGGGCAACGGCTGCGTTGAAGGCTGGCAAAACACAATTTCCGGTTCCGCACTTCCCGGCGCTAAATGTGGCAAATTCACATTCCAGAAACACCCAGACTTTAGTTCCCGGTTCAGCAAATCCGCTAACACCCGCGATGTCCAGCGAGTAGCGACATCCCAGTCTATTTCGAGCGGCCTTTTAATCCGGTGGGAAATTGCGATTCCCGGAATACCGTGCATGGCTGCTTCGCGCACAGCCGCAACCGTACCCGAAATATACACGTCAACGCCCAAATTGCCACCTGCGTTAATACCCGAAAGCACTAAATTCGGTTTCGCACAAACGTGATGAAGAGCAATACGCACGCAATCGGCCGGTGTTCCCCCTACAGCATACTCAAATTCCGATCGCCGATCGACATGAATCGGACTGTGAGCCGTCACCTGATGCCCGCAGCCGGACAATTGCCCTTGGGGAGCCACGATAATTGTTTTGCCTTCTACAGCCTGCAAAAGTGCCTGAATCCCCGGAGCGTCTATGCCATCGTCGTTGGTTAAAATTATAGTCATTAAAAATGTGTCGGTTTTATAGAAGCGATTTGAGAGCGCAGAGGCTGGCAACCTTCTGGTAGCTCTAGCCCAAATTGGTTGTTGGTTGGTGGCGATCGTCAGTATGAGCATGGCCACACATTTATATCATGGCATTAATTGAACAGTTGCCCCAGAAATGTGGCGCGCCACATTTTAGCCCAGTCGCACCTTGATATGACAGCTAAAGTGACTTGTTACGGTTGCCCCTGTGCAGCATTCATAACATCAGTGTCGATGCAAACATCTAATCACATAATTTTTTCCTCGGCTCTCCCCGATGCTTGGTGTTAAAAGTAGCACATGATACTAAGTATCTGAGACTGAACGTTGAAACTCTCGATCCTGCTAAATTATTAGCTTGCGTTATCACCATAAGTACGAGAGAGCCGATAATAAGTGAATGTCGATTCCTATTGGGCTTTGACGCAGGGGATGGGATAATAGATATGAAATCCTTATCAAAGATAGTATCTAAGTTACAGTCCTCATTTCCCATTCATAAATCAACTACTT
The DNA here is from genome assembly GCF_036701585.1 of Microcoleus sp. POL10_C6. NCBI lineage: Bacteria > Bacillati > Cyanobacteriota > Cyanophyceae > Oscillatoriales > Microcoleaceae > Microcoleus > Microcoleus sp. POL10_C6. The sequence continues at coordinate 100,054 of NZ_JAUBRB010000013.1, forward strand.
ATCTACACTGTTACCATTATTATATTTTAACTCAGGAGAGCCACATGAACGAACCCACTCAAAGCAATACCAAAGCAGGCTGTGCCGTTCCACAGTCACTTATGACCGCAAGTCAGGATGAACTGGATGACATCGATTTAGAATAGTTAATGAAAAGGGTAAGGTAAAAAAATGATCGTTCTTTCAGGATACGAAATTATAGAAAATATTTACGAAGGAGTCAGAACCGTTGTTTATCGAGGGATAAGAAATCGGGATCGACAGCTTGTTATCGTTAAAATAATAAAAAATCAATATCCTAGCCTTGAACAAATCACCAATTTAAGGCAAGAATTTATAATTACTCACAATTTAGAGTGTGAAGGAATTGTCAAAACTTACAACTTAGAAAACTATCAGAATAGTTTAGCGCTAATATTAGAAGATTTTGGGGGGCTATCCCTTTATCATTTTATGGCAGCCAATAACCTGTCAATAACCGAGGTGCTGAGGGTAGCGATCGCTCTATCCGAAACGTTGATTTATCTCCATCAAGTACCGATAATTCACAAAGACATTAAGCCCTCAAATATCATTATCAATCCAGCGACCGAAAAAGTAAAAATGACTGACTTTAGTATTTCATCGCGCTTGGAATTGAAAAACCAAAGCATTAGTAATCCCAACTTGCTAGAAGGGACTCTCGCTTATATGTCACCCGAACAAACGGGGAGGATGAATCGAGCGATTGACTACCGCACCGACTTCTATTCTTTAGGAGTGACTTTCTATGAAATGCTGACCAACCAGTTGCCATTTAATACCACGGATCCGATGGAGTTGGTGTACTATCATATTGCCAAACAACCCGTCCCACCTAAAGAGGTAGCAGAAATTCCTGAAGCGGTCTCAGATATTGTGATGAAACTGTTAGCAAAAAATGCGGAAGACCGATATCAAAGTGCGGCGGGATTAAAATTTGACCTAGAAACTTGTTTGCAGCAATTGCAGGCAACTGGAAAGATTGAAAATTTTCCCATCGGTCAACGCGATCGCGGCAACCAATTACTCATTCCCCAGAAGCTTTATGGTAGAGAAACCGAAGTCCAAATTCTTCTAGATGCCTTTGGACGAGTCAGCCTCGGTGTCACCGAGATGATGTTAGTTTCCGGTTATTCCGGGATTGGTAAAACTTCAATTGTCAATGAAGTTCATAAACCAATTGTAGCAGCTAGGGGATATTTTATTGCTGGTAAGTTTGACCAGTTTAAGCGCAACATTCCCTATGCGGCGTTAATCCAAGCATTTCAAGAATTAGTTCGTCAGCTATTAACTGAAAGTTCCGAACAGATTGCTATTTGGAAAGAAAACTTATTAAAGGCGCTAGATAATAACGGTCAAGTTATTATTGATGTTATCCCCGAAGTCGAACTAATTATCGGTAAACAGCTTGAAGTTCCTCAACTGGGTTCATCGGAATCTCAAAACAGATTTAATCGGGCATTTCAACAATTTATTCGAGTTTTTGGTCAACCCGAACACCCGCTAGTCATATTCCTAGACGATTTACAGTGGGCAGATTCGGCATCTCTCAAGTTAATCCAACTCTTAGTCACTGACCCAGATAACAAATATTTGTTAACGATTGGAGCTTATCGAGATAATGAAGTCAGTCCCGTTCATCCTTTAATTCAGACAATAGAAAAAATTCAAGAAACTGAAACCGTGGTGAATAATATCACCATTCAGGCGCTGGCTTTGGATAGCGTCAACCAATTAATCTCCGACACTCTCGATGCCAGCATAAATTCAGACAAAATAGAAGTTTTTTCTGAATTACTTTTTAATAAAACCCAAGGGAATCCCTTTTTCTTAACGCAGCTACTCAAAACCCTGTACTCGGAAAATCTGCTGGTTTATCAAGTAGATACAGACCGCTGGGAGTGGGATATTCAACAAATACAGGCGATTGGCATCGCAGATTTTAATATCGTTGAACTGGTTGCTCGCAATATTCGCAAACTCCCTGAAACAACCCAAAAATCCTTAAAATTAGCGGCTTGTATCGGCAACCAATTTAACTTAGAAATTTTATCAATTGTCAATGAAGAATCAAACATAGCGACGGCTGCTCATTTGTGGGAGGCAATGCAAGCGGGTTTGATTCTGCCGCTGTCTGAAAATTACAAAATTCCTCTACTCTTTGCCCAGAAAGAGTTGGCATCTATACGCGATATCAAAGTTGACTACAAATTTTTGCACGATCGAGTGCAGCAAGCAGCCTATTCTTTGATTCCAGAGTCCGACAAAAAAGCCACTCACCTGAAAATTGGTCAACTGTTGCTGAATAATACAACAGAGCAAGAGCGAAAAGATAATATTTTTGCTCTGGTTAACCAACTGAATTTTGGCACAGATTTGCTAACTAATCAGTCAGAAAAAGATGAGTTGGCTGAATTAAACCTGGTTGCTGGACAGAAAGCGAAGGCAGCTACTGCATATGAAGCCGCTGTTAATTATTTGAATGTAGGTATAGAACTCCTGAGTCAAGATAGCTGGGAAAGTAGATACGATCTGACATTTAATTTTTATCTGGAAGCGGCGGAAGCCGAATATCTTAATGCTAATTTAGAACGAGCGGGGATATTGTGCGATCGCACTCTCCAAAAAGCCAAAACAATCCTCGAACAAGTCAACTTATATGTGCTGAAAATTAGGCTTAATCTCGCTAAAAACCAGATTCAATCTGCGTTAGATAATGGGCTGCAAGTTCTAGAAATGCTGGGAGTGACCCTATCCCAATCACCCCCCCAAGAGTTAAATATCGAGGAGTTAGCGAACTTGCCAGAAATGAGCGATCGCTACAAGCTGGCAGCTATGCAGATTTTGCTTCTCATATTCTCACCTGCTTGTTTTGGAGATGGTAAGCTATCTCTACCAATTCTGTATACTATGATCGATCTTTCCAGTCAGTACGGAAATTCTAGCCCATCTATTTATGCCTACTGTAACTATGGTGGAATAGTAGCTTGGCAAATTCCAGACATAGATTTTGCCTATCAACTCGGTCAACTAGCTTTGAATGTATTAGATAAGCTGAATGCCAAAGAGTATCGTTGTAAAGCATCGCTCACATTTTGCATTACTATCCAACATTGGAAGCAACATACTAGGAATACTATAGAACCCTTGCGTCAGGCAATTCAAGACGGTCTAGAAGTTGGCGATATAGAATTTGCTTGTCATACGGCTGACTTCTACTGTGCTCACTTGTTCTTTGTTGGCGAACATCTTGAATTTGTGGCTGAGAGGTTGGAGCAATATATTGATTTTGTCAACAAACTTAAGCACGTATACCAGTTAAATTTGTTGAAAATATTTGGTCAAGCTGTATCGAATATTAGAGGAGATTCTGAAAATAAATGCAAATTAATCGGTAATGATTTTAATGAAATAGAAAAAGTTCCGCAATTTATTGAAGAGCAAAGTGTAATTTGTTTGTTCTACTTGTATTTTTTTAAATCCCGTTTGTGTTATCTATTTAAAGATTACTATGGGTGTTTAGAAAATGCTGAATTAGCTGCCCAATATTCGCATTTTGTTCGCAATATAGTTCTTTTTGTTGAACATATTTTTTACTATTCACTTGCTTTAATTGCTCAGTATGCAAATAGTTGTTTTTCTGAGGAAAACGAGCATAGCAAACAACAATATCTGACACAAGTAGAAGAAAATCAGCAAAAGATGAAATATTGGGCGCAACATTGCCCAATGAATTACCAGCATAAGTATGACTTAGTAGAAGCAGAAAAAGCCCGCGTATTGGGGCAATCTTTCTCAGCAATGGAATATTACGACCTGGCGATAGATGGAGCCAAGGAAAATGGATATGTACAGGATGAAGCCCTCGCCAATGAATTAGCTGGAGAATTCTATTTAGCATTAGGTCGTCAGAAAGTAGCGCGTACCTACATGATAGACGCTTACTATGCTTACATCCGCTGGGGAGCCAAGGCAAAAGTTAAGGATTTAGAAGAGCGCCATGCTGAATTACTCGCACCTATCGTCGGTAGAAAAAATAGCCTGACGAGTGGAAGAGACGAAACGATTGTTCAGACCAGAACCACTGTCACTTCTACCAGTTCCGGTGCTGCAAACGAGCTGGATTTATCAACAATTATCAAAGCCTCCCAAGCGCTCTCAGGGGAAGTTAATTTAGATAAGTTACTCTCGAATTTGATGCAAGTCTTGCTGGAAAACGCCGGAGCAGAAAAGTTTTATTTCCTCCTACCTGACCCAGCAGGTAAGTGGAAAATTGAAGCTCAATGTACGGGTGAACGATGTCAATTAATCTCCAAGTCAGCGGCTGAAAGTCAAGAGATTCCTATCTCGTTGGTTAATTATGTAGAACGCACGCAAGAAACTCTTGCGATCGATGATGCAACCACTGAAACCAGGTTTGCATCTGACCCGTATATTATTCAGCAGCGACCTAAATCTATCTTGTGTAGCCCCCTGATTAATCAAGGTAAGTTGGTAGGCATCCTATACCTAGAAAATAATTTAACAGCGGGGGCTTTTACGCGCGATCGCTTAGAAGTCCTCAACATCATTTCCGCCCAAGCTGCGATCTCCATCGAAAATGCCCGTCTCTATCAAACTTTAGAAGAAAAGGTGCAACAACGCACCGCCCAACTGGCCCAAGCAAACCAGGAAATTAGCTCCCTCAACAACAAACTTAAAGCCGAAAACATCCGCCTCAGTGCTGAGTTGGATGTCACCAAACGACTGCAACAAATGATCTTGCCCAAACAATCAGAACTAGATAAAATTAAAGGATTAGAAATAGCTGGATATATGGAACCTGCCGATGAAGTGGGTGGCGACTACTACGACGTGCTAACCCAAAATGATAAGGTGAAAATTACCATCGGCGATGTTACGGGACATGGTTTAGAAAGTGGCGTATTAATGATTATGGCGCAAACCGCCGTCCGCACTCTCCAACAAATGAACGAAACCGATCCGGTGAAGTTTCTTGATGTGTTAAACCGCACCCTTTATGCCAATATCGAGCGCATCGACTCGTCTAGAAACATGACCTTGGCTTTGTTAGATTATCAAGATAGTAACTTCAGCCTCAGCGGTCAACATGAAGAAGTTATCGTAGTCCGTACTGATGGTAACATCGAACTGATCGATACAATGGAACTTGGCTTTCCTCTGGGATTAGAGGAAGATATTGCTCATTTTGTTTCCCAAGTTGAAGTGCATCTTAATCCAGGGGATGTAGTAGTTCTTTACACAGATGGAATTACCGAAGCTGTAAATATAAATAAAGTGTATTACGGGATAGAAAGATTGTGCCAAGTGGCGAAAGAAAATCGCCACAAAACCGCTGAAGAAATTCGACAAGCAGTAATTGATCATCTGCTGCAACATATTGACAAACATAAAGTTTTTGACGACATTACGTTGGTAGTCCTAAAACAGAAATAACGCAAGTTGGTAATTAGTAATTGGTAATTGGCAATTGGTAAATTGTTTGAGCGTCCGACGATCGAAACCGACTTCACGCCCAACAATTTTGGAAATGGTGCGCGGACTCAGGAAGGTGCGATCGAATGCTGAGCGCCACGTCTGTGCTAAATTGGGCGATCGGGCGAATTGGTATAATTCAAGGCAACATCAGCGCTTTCACGGGCCAAACGCTGCTTTCCATCGCAGCCCCAATGCCGCGACTGCCTCCGGTAATCAGTGCGCGTTGATTCTTGAGTGTGTGGTTCATCTTCGATACCCTGTCAGTGCTAAGTTGGGCGGCGAATTTACTGCAAACATCCACGTAAAATCCAAAATTCCTCAAACACATCAACCAACTTGTGGTAAAGTTTTGTGTCGATCGCCCGTTAGCGGAGTCCTCCCAGAGGATCGGTCAAATATCAATGCAAGTTCAGTTAAACGCGCTCACAGCAATGTTTTTGCCAATTTTCCCCCTAGCTCAAACAATCCCTGCACCTCCCGCCCAACAACAACTGATCATCGACCCAGAAGCCCCCGCACCCGAAAACGAACTGGATTTACCACAACCGCAGACAACGGCCCCGCTAAACACAGTCATGCAGCCCCAACAAGTGCGCGTTTTACCGGGAAAACTCGACAGCATCCCCGTTTTCAACAGCAACAGCCCCGAAGTTGTGCAAACCGAAGGCATTTTGCTCTCCACATTTCCGCAAGAAGCCAAACAAGTGCCTTCTGCACACTTAAACTTTCCCTTCAAAGGCCGATTTGACATCTTCGCCCACCACATCGCCAAAGCTAAAAATCGCGACCAAACTCGCACCTTATTTCAAGGAATAATTGTCCACAATCCGAACTCCGAACCTGTTACTTTAAATGTCTTGCAAGGAGCGACTTATTTAACTCGGCCGGATGCCTTGTTTGTCGATTTACCGTCGTATTTAGAAAATCGATTCGGCACTGTGTTTGCGGGGCCTGGAAGCCGCATCACGAGCGATGTGCTGCGGGGGTTCAGACAAGCCATTTTGCCGGCTGCGATCGAGATTCCGGCCAATGAGAGCCGAATGCTGATGAATTTGCCAATACCTGTGGGGAATGTGACGCCTTCTTCCAATGGTCGATCGACCTTGATGCGAATGTCGAGCAGCAATTCGGTTTATGTCGCTAGTTTAGCGATGTTTGCTCCTACAACTCCAGAAGGAGTAGAGCAATATCCCACATTAGAAGAGTGGGAAAATATTTTAAATACTAAAGGTTTAGCGGGGCCGAGAGATTTAGCACCAACTCCCAGAGGCGAAAATCCGGTGCAAAAAATTTATGGCCGCGTAGCGGGAGTAGCGGAAGGTTCCCAGTGGCAAGCTAAAATTACGGACAATTCGAGAACTGATTATTTAACGATTCCCAAGCGCGGCGAGTCATTTTCCTATGCTTTGAGTACAACGGACACGGGTACTTTTGGGACTGGCCAAGTTCAAAGCGCTAAAATGTTAGCTCGCTATCCCGATACTGCTTATTCTGCTCACGGTAATTACGGCATTCAATACAACTTAACTTTTCCGCTTTATAACAAATCTCGCGAGTCTCAATCTGTTAGCATTAAAATGCAAACACCTATTAAAGCAAATACAGAATCGGGGGGATTGATGTTTTATGATCCTCCTGAAAATCGGATATTTTTCCGAGGTACGGTGCGGGTGATGTTTAAGGATGATACGGGCAAGACTTTGACGCGCTACATTCACATTGTGCAGCGGCGGGGACAGCAGGGGGAACCTTTGGTGAATGTGAATATGAAGCCGGGGGAACGCCGTTTGGTGCAGGTGGATTTCTTGTATCCGCCGGATGCGACGCCGCCGCAAGTTTTGACTGTGCGATCGAGTAATTAGTTGGTGGTTGACTGTATATTTACACTGTCCGAAACGTGGCTGAATTTCTCACAACAAAAAGTACGATCGCTACTCGACGGGCTCGCCCTTAATATACAAAGATTCGAGAAAGTTAACGGCTTCATCAAGCACAGCTTCCGGTAACTTCTCAACAATCGCGATCGCCCTTTGACGGGTTTCTCGATCGACTGCTTTGGATTGTTGCGAGTCAATGTCTGCTAGACCGCTATTTTCAAATGGCTTTTGCTTCGATAAAGCTGTTTCTGGAGTGACAAAAATGCCAACATCTGCGGGAAGATTTATAGTTTCATGATTGTAGCATTTAACCACGAGATTTGTCACATTCATCGCTACCCGCTGATTAAATCGGAAAACTTCTGAAAAAGTGCGATCGCCGCGAGTAGTCTGAAGTAAATGTTCTCCCACTTGATTGACTTCTGTTGTAAAAATAAATTTGTGTGTATCCGTACCAACTGACACCAAAACCTGGTGAGTATTAGGTTGCCTCGCAGGTTGAACAGACAAAACTTGCACTTTCATCGTCTTAAGGAGTAAACTGCTTGAAGGTTCCAGTAATTTAAAAACTCTTCTAATTCCATTTTATATTTTGTAGCATTCCAAGGGTCGCGAATCATAATCTTTGTATCATCAAGTCCGTCAACAATGACTATATGCCCCAATTCAGCTAGAGTTTCCCACAAAATAGCAGCCCAAGAACCGGTGCTAATTAATACCTCAACTATTTCATAATTTGTTGCCCCAGGAAGAGAAATAGTACCGCCTAACCAAAATCTAGAACTGGTTGCATCCAGAATATTGAGTGCGATTGCTAAATCTTCAGCACTTACAGGTACTCCAGTTTCAGCCGCAATTAAAGATTGGTTCGCACCATTAATTCCGCGATCGCCAAGAAGCATTTCACCGCAAGCAGGGCCACATGATAAATTATCTTGTTGTTGGACGACATCCCGATCGGCTATTTCATCAATAACTTGCCAATTGCCACCGGCTCCAGACAATCCTGCCATAACATCAGTCTATCATTTCTCTATTTTATCGGCTTTACCAAACTGTGTCTATATTCGATAATGAGATATTTGGTGAAAAAATAGTCAAAATCTCCCTTTTACCTTCCTTGGGTAAAAGGGAGATTTAGGACGATCGCTAAAGCGTCAAAGATTGAGGATTTGTCTCAATCAATTTCGCTAAATCTTGCAAGAAAGACGCCGCATCAGCACCGTAAATAATCCGGTGATCGCAAGTAATATTCACCTGCATTTGGCGCTTCACTCCCATCAAACCATCTTCATTAGCCACTACTTGTGGCCGCGAAGAACCGATCGCCAAAATCGAGCCTTGATTCGGCGGCAAAATCGCGTCAAACTTGTCTACTCCAAACATTCCCAAATTGGAAAGAGTAAAAGTTCCCGTGCTGTACTCATCAGGCTTCAACTGCTTGGTGCGGGCGCGATCGACTAAATCCTTCCAAGTGCGCGAGAGCGAATAAATATCGAGGCGATCGGCATTTTGCAACACCGGCGTAATCAAACCACCGCCGTCCATCGCCACCGCTACCGCCACATTAATATCAGCGCGGTATTGAATCCCCGACTCCACATAATAAGCATTCAGCAGAGGATGTTTTTGTAAAGTTACTGCTACAGCCTTCGCCAGCATACCCGTCATCGTGACGCCCTTCGACTTAATTTGTTTGTAGAGTTTGTCGAGATTATCAGTAGTAATTGTGTAACCCACGCGGAAAGACGGCACACTCAAACTTGCTTCCATATTCCGCACCACCGCATTTTGCAGCGCATTCATCGGTACTTTTTGGCCGGAAAGTGCGATCGCCGGGACTGCTGCGGGGGCGGGTTTGGCTGGTGCGGGTGCTGGTGCGGGTGCTGGTGCGGGTGCTGCGGGGACTGTTACCGCTTGCTGAACCGGAGCGGGTTGGGCTTTGCCGGCTGCTGCTTCCACATCCTCTGCGACAATGCGACCGTTGGGCCCGCTGCCTTTGATAGAATTCAAATCTACTTTAAACTCTTTGGCTAACTTGCGAGCGCGGGGAGAAACGACGCTGCGGCCGTTTTGGCGGCTGACATTTTGCTGCAAACCTGCTGACGATGTAGCTGCGCTCACAGGAACGGGGCTGGGAGCCGGGGCGGCGGCTGCGGTTGGGGCGGCGGCTCCTTGCTGCTGAGCTGTGGCGATTTCGGCTTCCGTTTCTGCTACGAGGGCTATTGCCGCCCCCACCGGAGCAACTTCGCCCGCAGGTACGATAATTATTGCTAAATAGCCTTCGTAGAAAGACTCCACGTCCATGTCGGCTTTGTCGGATTCAACGACTACCACCGTTTCGCCTTTTTCTACTTTGTCTCCGGCGGATTTGACCCAGGAAACAATTTTGCCCTCTGTCATTGTCGAACTCAGGGCTGGCATGAAAACTTCGCGAATCATCTGTAAAAAGTCCTTGTGTGTTGGTAATAGGTAATAGGTAATCGGTATTTGGCAATTGATAATTGGCGACCGGCCACCGGCAATATTTATTATTATGCCAGTCTATCGAAGTCTTGATGTGTGACTGTTGACTCAAAATCAATTGCCAATTACCGATCGCCAATTACCACTTACCAATTTCTAAATATCACCTCGAATTTCTTCGACTATGCCGTCGCGGAGGAGAATTTCTACTTGCATTTTTTGAATCAAGTTTTCTCCGAGTCCGACAGTGAACGTGCCGTCAATTTGACCTTGACTCACTTCTTGTTCGAGGTCTAGCACCTGCACTTGCTGAAGCTGTTGCAGGTTTTGGTTTTTCTGTTCTAGCAGTTCGCTTTTTCTTTGATTCACCTGCACTTGAATGTTTTCTATTTGCTGCTGTACTTGCGGGCCTGGGGGCTGTAGATTTTGCTGTTTGATTTCTGAAACCATCCGCTGCCCTTGCATTTCTAACTGTTGTAGCTGAGAGTCTATTTGGTTGATTTGGGCTTGGAGTTGCTGTTGAGCTTCTTCTTTCCAGCGGGGAGTAACGACGACTTTAACGTTAATCGATCGCTTCAAGAGTAATTGTGGTTCCATAAAGTTGTTGCTTGTCAATTAGGAATTAGGCATTAGTCTTGGGCCATTAGTTGGTAAATATGAACTAATGGCCCAGGACTGAGGACTCGGACTCAGGACTCGGGTGTTGGGATAAATTTTTCTTTTCCATTCCCCAAGTCCTGCGAATATTTCAAAACATCCCGTCAATCATATCGCGGTAGTGTTGCGTCACAACCGGGCGCTTAATTTTCAGGGTCTGGGTCAACATTCCATTTTCGATCGAAAATGGCTCCTGAATCAACCTGAACGGGCCGATGCGATCGTCCGCGCGGTATCCAGGGCGATTTTGCACCTCTCGGTTCAATTCTTTGCGGAATAAATTTTGAATTGTCTTGCTATTCCAGTCAATTTCGTGTAAAGGGGGATTCTGAGTTTCTGCCCATTTCTGCACAGCTTCTGCATTGGGGACAATTAAGGCGCCGACGGATTTCTGGTCTTGACCTACTAGCATAATTTGGTCGATGTAGGGGCTGCGGACGCAGGCGTCTTCTATGGGCTGGGGTTCGATGTTTTCGCCGTTGCTGAGGACGATCGTATCTTTGGCCCGCCCGGTCAAGATTAAGTCGTTCCCCGGTGTCAGCCAGCCCAAATCGCCGGTATCGAACCAGCCTTCGGGGTCGATCGCCTTGGCAGTCGCTTGGGGATTAAGATAGTAGCCCTGCATAATTTGTGGCCCGCGCGCCAATACTAAGCCGCGCTGGCCTGTTGGCAGTTGCTGTCTGGTTTCTGGGTCTACTATTTTAATTTCCGTATGGGCTAGAGGCTGTCCCGCGGAACCTTTAAGATTGTGCCAAGGGCGGCGCACAGTTAAAACCGGCGAAGTTTCGGTTAAACCATATCCCACTAATAAACCGATATTCGCTATTTCAAAGAAATTGTCTATATGCGCGGCCAAAGAACCGCCACCGCTAATCGCCCATTTTAAGCGTCCCCCTGTAGCTTGCCTGACTTTTTGGTAAACCAGTTTTTCGGCGAGGGCGTGTACGGGCGACAACAGAATGCTTTTGGTGCGGGCGATTAGTTTTTCAGTAGCAGAAGCAGGTTTTAAATTGAGAGTTAATCCTTGAAAAATGCGGCGGGCCTCGATATATTGCTGGCTGGAAGATAACAGGAAATTCACCAATTTTTGTTTGTTAGGCGGCTGTTCCCGAAATTGCTTTTGTACGGCCTCATAAATCGATTCCCAGATGCGCGGAACGCTTACCATGTAATGGGGTTTGTAAGTTTTAAAGTCTTGTTTGAAATAGCGAATATTGGTGTAAATTTGCGTGCATGCTTGGGAAAGCAGGAAGTATTCGACGCTGCGTTCGTAGGCGTGCCAACTCGGCAGAATGCTGAGGGCAGATTCGCCGGCTTCGGGCTGGAGAATTGTGCCCAAGGTGGTGAGTTGGTGCAGCAGGTTCCCGTGAGTCAGCATGACACCTTTGGGTTTGCCGGTGGTGCCGCTGGTGTAGAGGAGGGTGGCGAGGGTTTGAGGCTTGTGGTTGGTGGGTTTGAGGGGACGGTTTGCCCCTGTGGTCATGACTTGGGAAAATTTGACTGTGCTTAGGGTTTGGCTGGTTTCCGGTTCTTCGTCGGAGAGGAGGACGATGAGTTGAATGGGTAAATCGGGGAGGCGGTGTTGCAGTTTTTTCAGTAATGCCAGGTTTTCGACTACCAAGGCGGTGCTGCCGCTGTCTTGGATGATGTACAAGAGTTCTTCGGGGTCGGCGGTGGCGCCTCGAACGGCGTTGGCGGCCCCGGCCATCATGATACCTTGGTCGGCTATCAGCCAGCGGGGGCTGTTGTCGGCGAAGAGGGCGACGCGGGGAGGGATGGGTTCTCCTGGATTTGGTTCGATGCCTAGGGCTTGGAGGCCGGCGGCGAATTGCTGGATTTGCTGGTAGAGGTCGGTGTAGGTGAGTTTGATTTCGGGCTGGCTGTGGGGGTCGTGGAGGGCGACGGTTTGACCGAATTGTTGTTTGACGATCGCCCAAATTTCGGGTATCGATTGAATGGAACTGTAATCGATCAGGCGGCTGAGGTTAGCGCGTTCGCGATCGGTCATTTGATAGGATGTGTTGTTCATCAGGATTTTTGCGATTTGTTGTGTGAGATTAAAGAGTTGTTTGTGAATCTATTATTAATTTATATCTGAAGGGGCGCGATCGAACCGGGACAGTTTGCCTACCTGTCTGTACCTGAGAGAGGCTATTTTTTGTTAGTTGTTGTTATCTTTTCATCGATCGGGCTGAGGCAGAAACCGGCTTTTTTGCAAAAATGTTCGATCGCAGCCTTTAATATCGATCAAAAACCCGGTTTCTTTGGTATTTGATGCACAATTATCCATTTAGCAAACAAAGTTAAACAGAAATATATGAATTTACGAAAGTTGATAGTATTTGCTTTGAGTGCGATCGTGGCATCATGTGGAAATGTACTTGGAGCCAAAGTTGCACAGACGCAACCAGAAAATAGTAGACGAACATTTGCTGATTGGTGTCGCCAAAAAGCTGATTTGAGTCCTGAAACCAAATATACCGTTGATGTGCTGTTGAAGGAAGCGGGGACTAATGATTGCGATGCGGCCGATCGGAAACTTTCTAGTCTCACGGAGCTCTACCTCAACCTCAAGGGGATCGGCGATATCAAACCGCTAGCATCCTTGACTAACCTGACACAGCTCGCCCTCGCCTTCAATGAAATCGGCGACATCAAACCGCTAGTATCCTTGACTAACCTGACCAATCTCTACCTCAGCTACAATCAAATCAGCGACATCAAACCGCTAGCATCCTTGACTAACCTGACTTTGCTCCACCTTGATGGCAATAAAATCGGCGACATCAAACCGCTAGTATCCTTGACTAACCTGACTGTCCTCAACCTCACCTTCAATGAAATCAGCGACATCAAACCGCTAGCATCCTTGACTCACCTGACACAGCTCGTCCTCCAAGGAAATCAAATCGGCGACATCAAACCGCTAGCATCCTTGACTCACCTGACTGAACTCGACCTCATCAATAATCAGATCGGCGACATCAAACCGCTAGCATCCTTGACGCACCTGATGGATCTCAGGCTCATCGGAAATCAAATCGGCGACATCAAACCGCTAGCATCTTTGACGAAACTGACTTTGCTGTGGCTCAGTGGCGATCGGATCGGCGAGATCAAACCGCTAGCATCCTTGACTAACCTGACAAAGCTCTGGCTCAAGGGAAATCAGAGCGGCGAGATCAAACCGCTAGTATCCTTGACTAACCTGACTGAACTCAGCCTCGAAGGAAATCAGAGCGGCGATATCAAACCGCTAGCATCATTGACTAACCTGACGAAGCTCATCCTCAGAGGCAATCAGATTGGCGACATCAAACCGCTAGCATCCTTGACTAACCTGACATATCTCGACCTCAGCAATAATCAAATCAGCGATATCAAACCGCTAGCATCCTTGACTAACCTGACATATCTCGACCTCAATGGCAATCCGATCGCTCCCAAAACCTGCCCTCTCAAACCAGAGTCTATCTGTAAGTGGGAACCATAACCCAAACCATAAAACTTGAAAATGATGCCCGATCGCACTTCAATATTTCAGTCGCGATAGCTGTGGTGCCGATCGAGTTCGATCGCCAATTCTATCCTCACATCGGCTTCATTCAGGGGAAGATTGTCGGGAAGGTCGATCGTACTTTGCATGATTTATCTATAATTTAACTCTTGTGGAACAGGCATCCTGCCTGTTCATGAAACTCTTACAATATCTCAGATTTAAGCAACACGGCGTGGTGCATCAACCATCGGCGCAGTGCCAAACAAATGTCTGAGATAACTGCGACTGAGTTCGCGGTTCCAGCGCCGTAAACGCACCATCACTCGCGTGAATGTAAAAGTCAATTCCAACACCAAAGAAAGTTGTTTGAGACTGAGTGAAGTATTAAACACATCGTTACCGTGCGTGCGTTCAATCTGATGGTGTTTCAGCAAAGCAATCAGGTTTTTGGTTGAGCCTTTCAGTTGATTGAAATAACTCTGGGAGAATGCCCAGCGGCTGAAACCCCAAAACTTAGCCAAATGATTGATCTCATCCTGTAAAGGCTGGGAAATTGCCTGTTGCAACGCTCCTGTTGAGTGTACCATCAACCATAAATAAACAGAAGTAGCTCCCCACTCGGTACTCAACCGACTAATCACGTGTTTATAGGTATCTTGCCAAGCGTCACCTGTGGATTGACAACCATTCACAGAGTTGGGTTTAACTTGCAGTTTTTCTGCTGTAAGTTGCTGGTAAATTTTTTTAAATGTCGGGCAATGTTGGCGTTCTTCTTTTTCCCAGACACCTATCTCTAAAATGTTGCCGTTGTCATCAAAAATTCCTCCCATAAACCGCGCCATTTGCGGGTAAATATGCTGTAAGTAGCACCAACTTTCTCTACCGTAGCTGCGGATGGGGGCTTCAATTTCTGCCGCACTTGCCAAAATTTGTAAAAATATTTCTGGCTTGACACCAATAATTTGGTCGCGATTGATTCCTTGCCAATCTATGGGTTCCCAAGGGCGGGGATGCGGGTTGGAAAATTGCTGGGGTAGGTCCGAAAGTCGATCGCTCAAAACTTCCAATGACATATAATGGTCGATGAGGGAGTTAATCCTGGCCCGACTTTGCAAGTAGCGAGGGCTTTGATACTGATTTCCAGCCAAATCAATTGTATACACCTTACCAGTAGCTTTCATTGTTTCTGCCTGTTCCTAACTTTTACAGCTATTGTGCAAAAGGCATTTGGGAAGTCGCAATGAGTAACCTGCAGGCTGGTCAATTACTAGCAGTTGCCTTGATTGAGCCGAACTCAGGTGAAGGGGCATGAAGTAGGGTGAACTAAACAACAGATGATACGGCTAAGATGTGCCGAAGAGTAGCCTTCCTCCCATCAATAGTCTCTACTATTGAAAATACAAAGAATTGCCACTGCCCGTCAGCATGACAATCATATCCCGTTTTTGTAAAGCAGCTTCGACAATTTCCTGCTGCCGCGGGATCAAAGAGTCATAGCCAAAAAAATGTTTGAGAACTTGTTCCAGGGACAGCCGCACAGAAGATGTTGGCGGATTAGACCCTGACATTTGCAGTAGTTGGTTGTTGGATTCTACACTATTCCATGCTTTTGGAGAACAAATACACTGAGTGCGATCGCACAAAATTCGTTAAGCAGAAAAACCGATACTTTTAATCGGGGTGTAGACGGATAGTGATGGGTATCGATAGTGATGGGTTTGGGCCCTCACAGAAGTCACCCCCAAATGGAAAGCCGTTATCAACAGCAGAATTTTCCACTTTACTTTAATTTGTTACATACCGAGATTAGATGGTGAATTCATTGCTTGAATTGCTGCTACAAACTAAGAGCCATCAATATTTCTTTACAATGATCGAGCTCTGCACTTCAGAAGCGATCGTCAAAAATTGATGGTTTTTGAACCCTGAATGTCAATTTCTCTGTATATATACGTATGCCAGGCTCAACATTTGCCTGCCCCAGCTTCACATAATCTTCATAAATCTCCGTATAATTACGGTAACTTTATAAAGATTTGGTAAAGATTGCCCTTAAAGGTAGCCCAAATCACGATTCTGTAAGTTAAACTGAGAGCCAGCCAAAACCACACTTACGTAATCACCACACAATCCTGAAAAAACGCAATTTTATATATCCTAAAGGCGTTGAAGGGATGCCGTAACTAAGGGGTGTTAGTCGGACATATCGACCAACAGTTTTTAAGCCAACTAAATTGCAACTAAACCAATAAAAATTGCTCATAACCGGGTTAGTTGTCATTCAAAAAATTTGTTTCAAATTTTTGACAGGGTGAGTTATGAAAAAAAAATTAGGGGTTAAAAATCACATTTTTCAAACCCCAGAAGCCTTGGAAAATTTCCCGGCTATTCAGAAAATTTTCGAGGAAGTCGGTGCAGAACCGACATTAGTGGCGAAATTAAATACAGCGTGTGAAATTTGCGAGTTTCAGCTCGGAGATGAAATCACTCAATATCAAACATCAGATAGCAACAATTTTCTTGAAAAAGAACAGAGCGATCGCAATTTTTATTTAGTTTGCGAGGGAAGAGTCAGACTGCTAGCGGTAGAAGCGTCTCAACAGCAGGAAATTTCGGCGGTGGTACTGGAAGTCGGAGCAATATTTGGGACAGATAACCGATTTATTGAAAGCGGACTGCCTTACAGGGCAATTGCGGCTGGCACTTGCCAAATCGGTCGAATTGCGGCCACCACAATGCAGCTTATTTTAGAAGAATTCCCGCAACTGCAACAGCACTTGCAGCAAGAATTTCAAGAGCGACAGCGGTTAATATTTTTCAAGACACAAACAGATTTGCGATCGCTCGCTCCCCACCAACAACAGATTCTTTGGCCGCACTTACTTCCTTACACAGAAGAAAGCCGAATTCCGGCCGGAGTTTCCCTAGCTGAGCACTGCCAAAAATCGACAAATCATTTTTGGCTCCGCCGCGGTCAAATTCAAGGTCAAGCACCGCCAAAAATCGGCAGTAACTGGGAAAATTCAGACGTAAAAAGCAACTGGATAGCCGTAACAGACTTGCTAATTTACCAGGTTAGCAGCGAACAGTGGGAAATTGCTAAAGCCACAATTAGTTCCGAAAGCAATTCCCGCCCTAAAATCATCCGCAAACCTCCAATTTTAAGCTTAGTAACGCCGCCCCAAGATGCCAGCTCTACCTCAAAAACCGAGCCATCAAAATTAACCGCAGTTGCTCAGCAAAAACCCGCAGCAGGAATCATCAGCTTTCCCAAACCCAAGCATCGGCGCTGGTTGACCAGCAGACACCCATTCATTCAACAACAGAGCGCAGCAGATTGTGGAGCTACTTGCTTAGCAATGATTAGCGAATATTGGGGTAAAAAATTCAGCCTAAATTACTTGCGCGAATTGGCAGAAATAGGCCGCAGCGGGGCGTCGCTCAAGAGTCTGGCAAAAGCAGCGGAAAGGATGGGATTTCAAACCCGTCCCGTGCGAGCTTCTTTAACTCCGCTGCGAAATCAAAATCCCTGGATTGCTCACTGGCAAGGCAATCACTACGTGGCAGTTTACCGCTTTAAAAATCAACAGGTTTTAGTGGCTGATCCGGCTGCCGGCAAGCGGTGGATGAGCATTCAAACTTTTACCGAAAATTGGACTGGGTACGCCCTAATTTTAGACCCGACAGCGGAACTATACCGCAATCACGGTGCCGAACATCAAGGCATCAAACTTAAAAATTTTGTTGGCATAGTCTGGCCCTACCGCGCTGCGATCGCCCAAATTCTTCTCCTCTCCTTGTTGCTCCAAATATTTGGTTTAGTTACTCCCCTATTTACCCAAGTAATTCTCGACCAAGTGGTTGTCAGCAAAAGCATAGTCACTCTGCACGTTTTTGCGATCGGACTGCTGCTGTTTAGTGTTTGGCGAACGCTGTTGGGTGCAACGAGACAGTATTTGCTGGATTATTTGTCGAACCGGATTGACCTGACTTTAATTAGCGGCTTTATCAGTCACACTCTCAGTTTGCCAATCAAGTTTTTTGAATCTCGTCAGGTGGGCGATATTTTGACGCGGGTTCAGGAAAATCAAAAAATTCAGGCGTTTTTGACTCGCCAAGCTATTACCGCTTGGTTGGATGCTTTGATGGCTGTGGTTTATATCGGACTGATGGTTTACTATAACTGGCGTCTGGCTTTGTTGGTGCTGGCTTTGATTCCACCGATCGTGATTTTGACTTTAGTGGCAACTCCGTTTCTGCGGAAAATTTCGCGGGAGATTTTTACAGAAAGTGCTAAGCAAAATTCATCTTTGGTGGAAATGATTACTGGGGTGGCGACGATTAAGGCAACTGCTGCTGAGCGAGAAATGCGCTGGCGCTGGGAAGACCAATTAACCTGCATGATTAATGCTAAATTTCGCGGGCAGAAGTTGGCGAATTCTTTGCAGGTTATTGGGGGTGGGATTAATACTTTGGGGAGCACGGCTTTGCTGTGGTACGGGGCAATGCTGGTGATTCAAGACGAGTTGACGATCGGTCAATTTGTAGCTTTTAATATGATGATTGGGAGCGTGATTTCTCCTGTGTTGTCTGTAGTGGGACTTTGGGATGAGTTTCAAGAAGTGCTCGTTTCGATCGAGCGTTTGGATGATGTATTCTCTGCCCAACCGGAAGAAAGCCCTTACAAGCCAATGCTGGTGCTGCCTCGCATTCAGGGAAACGTCAAGTTTGATAATGTTTCTTTCCGTTATGCTCAGGACGAGGAACGCAATACGCTGCAAAATATTTCCTTTGAGGTGCAAGCTGGAGAAACTGTGGCAATTGTCGGCCGCAGCGGTTCGGGTAAGAGCACTTTGGTAAAGCTGCTGCAAGGTTTCTATTATCCAGAAAAAGGGCGGCTGACAATTGACGGCCACGATATTCGGCACATTTCTTTGCAGTCGCTGCGAGTTCAGTTGGGTGTTGTTCCTCAAGATTGTTTCTTGTTTTCGGGAACGATTTTGGAAAATATTACGCTGTATAAAAACGGAAATAATGCTGCTTCTGCAAGCTTGGAACAGGCGATAGAAGTGGCGAAACTAGCAGAAGCTCACGCTTTTATTCAAGATATGCCACTAGGTTATCAAACTCCTGTGGGGGAAAGGGGAACGAGTTTGTCTGGGGGCCAGCGGCAGCGAATTGCGATCGCCCGCGCTCTTCTGGGCGATCCCCGGATTTTGGTTTTGGATGAAGCAACTTCTTCGCTGGATACCGAATCTGAGCGCAGGTTTCAGCAAAATCTCGCCCGCATTAGTCGCGATCGCACTGCGTTTATTATCGCTCATCGGTTGTCTACGGTGCGTAATGCCGATCGAATTTTGGTTCTAGACAAAGGCATTTTAGCCGAACAAGGCAACCACGACGAATTGATGGCTGAACGCGGACTTTACTATCACCTGGCTCAGCAACAACTCGATATTTAAGTCATTAGTCATTAGTCATTAGTCATTGGTCATTAGTCATTAGTCATTAGCAACACAAGGCTAAAGATAATTTTCATATCAGGTTCGAGCGATTAACCATAAGATCCCGGTCGGGCGGGTTTTTAAGATTGTCAATTATTGGCAGGTATTGTTGGTGAGGGGAGCCTTACAAAAATCGCGATCGCTCGACCGGACATGATATCACTTACTCCTGACTCCTGACTCCTGACTGATAGCTCCTAACAACTGCCAACAGTCAACAGACTAATTTGGAGGAAATACAATGTTTTCACAAGATGAGAAAGAATTAGGGTGCGCTCCTAACGAAATAGGTGAAGTCTATGGGGGCGTAGCTTCAAGGCAAGAAAACGAAGCCCGAAAAAAAGACCGCTCTTTAGAAGTAGTCGAATCTCAAAATCGCTCATCTCAAACTCATGACGGTATCAATATTGCCAAATTACAGTTACGGCAGCCTGATGCGAATAATTGGTCTACTTCTTTGCACTCGGTACTCGACCAGCCACCAGTATCTTTTCCCCAGCGCTTGATATTAGGAGGAATGGTTTTTTCTGTAGCTTTTGGAGCGTGGGCTACTCTGGGAAAAATTGACGAGGTTGGTCATGCTCAGGGCAAATTAGTTCCCAAAGGCGCTATTTACAAAATTCACCCGACGGAGACGGGAAAAATTATTAACCTCCCTATCAAAGAAGGTCAAAAAATCAAAGCTGGACAATTATTGGCCGAATTAGACCCGGCGAATGCCCAGAGCGAGGTGGAGCGTCTTGAGAAAATTCTGGAGGCTTATCGGATTCAATTGATGCAAGAGATGAGTTCGATCGAGAGAACTCGACTGGAAGTTGAAGCGAGCCAAGCTATTGCTGCTGCAGACCAGCGGGGGGCTGAAGCTGCGATCGCCCGTGCTCGCGCTTCAGCGGCCACCACGCAGTCTCAAATCGAGCAATTGCAAGCAGATGTAGTGTCTCAGCAAGCCCGGCAACAACAGCTCAAACCTCTGGAAAAGAATGTGCAAGACTTGCTCTCGCAACTGAAAACAGATATTAACTCCCAGCAAGGGCGGCGCGATCAGGTGAAACCATTGCAACGCAAGACTCAAGAATTGCTGGGGCAATTGCAAGCAAAAGTGGCTGCTCACAAAGAGCGGATCGCGCGTCTCAAACCTTTGGTAGATGAAGGAGCGCTGTCAAAAGACGTATTGTTTCAAGCAGAGGAAGCTCTGCGAGAAAGTGAAAATGCCGTTATTAGAAGCCAGTTGGGGGAGACTACTCAGGCTGACGATCGCGCCTTTGAAGTCGAGCAAACCGTTCGCGACAGGCAAAGTGCTGCCATCAGGAGTCAACTGTCTGATGCAACTGGGGTTAAGGAAAGGCTGTTTGAAGTCGAGCAAAATTTGCGCGATCAAACAAGCGCCATTTCTAAAGCCCAAGGTGAATTAGCCCAACAACTGGCAGAAGTCGATCGACTGCAAGCCGAAGCCGCCAGCAAACAAGCCGCAGCGCGCCAAACGCAGTTAGAAAAAGAGCAAAAAATTCAGCAGTTGGAAATGCAATTAAATCAAGTCAAATCCAAAATTGCCGAAACCCAAACCCTGCTCGATCAAGCAAAAAATAAGCTCAAACAAAGATTTCTCTACGCACCCGTCAGCGGAGTCATTTCCGCACTCAACATTCACAACACTGGCGAAGTAGTTCAACCGGGTCAAACTATTGCAGAAATGACTCCGAATCAGGCTCCTCTGGTGCTGGAAGTGAATTTGCCGAACCGAGAAGCGGGATTTGTCAAAACCGGAATGCCGGTGCAAGTCAAATTCGATGCTTTTCCCTATCAAAATTACGGCGTGATTCCGGGAAAAGTTTTATCTATTTCGCCGGATGCCAAAACAGACGAGCGATTGGGTGTTGTTTACCGGGTGGAAGTGAGTATCGATCGAGACTCAGTGAAAGCCAAAAATCAAACCTGGAAACTCAAAGCTGGCCAAACAGCTACTGCGGAAATTGTCATCCGCCAGCGCAGCATAGCCGACATTTTGCTTGACCCTCTCAAGCAACTACAAAAAGGCGGCATGAGTTTGTAGAAATTAGTCAGGCAACAGCCAACAGCCAACAGCCAACAGTTAACAGATTTGCACTTTACAAAAAACAGGATAAAATAATGAATTCCCAATTCCACAATTCTGCCAATCATTCCCAAGTTGGAATCAAACCAGAACAATTGGATGAGATAATTTCAGCCATCCTGGCAGGAAAGTATTCTTGGGCTTGTTTTTTACTTTTGCGGTGCACGGGTTACAACCCCCTCGACTATATCCCTTACCGTACTTCCAACCGCTTGCTTAAGGAAAACAGTCAAATCAGCAAGTCGAGTAAATCGGAAACTAAGTCTGCATTGGGCAAAATTGCTGATTTAGATCATCTGGAGGTGGTGAGGGAACAACGAGCCGGAGTTCGAGGGGGTTCTGTAACTCCCGCTTTTAGCGAGTTGTATCCAGATACTGTAGGTGTTGTACCTGAAGTCAATGCTGAAGGGCAAAATATCTTGGCGCCGACGGTTGATGTTCACAATCAAGAATTTTTTGCTCGATTTAAGAGGCAGTGGTTTAATTGGGCGGGCAAGTAAATTAGTCGATCGATCGACAACCCGGTTGCGGGCGTTGGGTGTACCAATTTTTTGGTTGACTCACCGCAGGCGATCGGGTTTTTCAGTATCTAACATCGGCGCTTTCGATAAATCTGCCAAAATGGCAACCTTAGCCAAATTAATTACTTTATACTCAGAAACCCGATTTTAGCTATTGTGGATTTATACTGCTTTGCGATAGATATTAATACAGTTAGCACACTGTTTCGGCAATACCCGCCCTAATCCAGTTGATTGAGTAGCCTACCTTTTTCGTCTTCAGTCCCTGTCAAAATTAATCTGCCAAAATGGCAACACAGGTCTGATTAGCCTAGCTATATTAAATACAGAACAACCAAAGGTTGCTTCTAGCAAACAACTCACAAGCAAAAAGGATAAAAGCCATGATTATTTCCGATCTGAACTACTTGGAAAGTGCTGAAACTTCTGCTGTTGTTGGTGGTATCTTTTTCGGCAACCTCGACTCCGATATTTATGCCGAACTCAATGTTAAGGAACGCTTTGACGTGGACAAGATTTACACGCAATATGTTGACATTAAGGGCAATCTAGCGACAGCTCAATCTGAAGCTTTTGGGAAAAATACCTCCACCCAAATCTTTACTACTGTTGTAGAAGGTAAGTATTCTGCCTCCACTGGATTTTCGGCTGCTAGCTAGCATATAACTCCAATTCATCAAGTCACTTGGCAATTGGAATAAGTAGGTGGGCAGAAACGATTTCAACTATTTGATAGTAGGGCTTCAGAGCTCAAGCCCTACTAATAACTTAATCCAGAGAGTTGAGGTTTTCTTACATAGTGGGGTTGATTCTGACCGCCTTACTTAGATGATTTAAGTAGTTGATTGATTTGCTTTTAGGCTAGTAATTAACTGACCCAATCTTGTTTCAAATGAAGCCGTAGGCAATTACCATCTACAACTTACAAATTTAGGATTTTTCCAATTTTCTAATCAACAAAAACCGGTGTTAAACTCATGACTGACTATAAAGTTGTTGTCAAACGCATAGTCTCACCCGATGGTAAAGTTATTGCTGAGGCGAAAAGCGTAGTCGAAGCATCTGGCGATGATCGAGGTGAAATTAGTCAAAGCGTGTCTGTAAAGGTTTCATCTGCTACTAGCTGCAGCAGTTACGCCAAATCGAGTTCTAGTAGTTCTTCTTCATCTAGTTTTAGCAGCACTTCATCAACATCTAGTTACTGTAATAGATATTCAATTTAATAATGAATTTTGTCTGCTAAAAAGTTTTCGTGATACTGCCATGAAATATTGCTTAATTATCTCTGACTTAAGTTATTTAGAACCCATTAACGAAAGCACAGTTATAGTAGGTGGTGGCAATGTTTACGGTGATACATTCGCCACAACAACAGCAGAGCCTGGATATGCGATCGCTGTTGCAGGTGGATTTGCCAGTGGTAATCAAACTTATACAAATACTCTAACCAACACAACGGTTAAAGACTTGGGTAGTCTTGAGTATAGTAGAGCCAATGCAACAGCCACAGCCTATGCAAGGACTGGAAACCAAAGTGCTTCATCTACAATTCGCAGTACTTCTATTTCATTTTTTGGGCGTTAATAGTCTCACCCGATAGGAAGATGATCAATACTGCAATTTTGATGTTGCACAAGATACTTGTTAGAGATCCTCTCAGGAGGATTAAGAGGCTCTAGTCTTAATCGACAAATATGGGGAGTATAATTGGTGAGGGAAAAGTCATATGCAGATTGAGAAAATTGATAATTTTGAAACATTTAATAAAATCCGAGAAAATTGGGATTCTGTATACGCCGCAGATCATCAGGCTCAGTTCTTCTTGTCCTGGATTTGGTTATCTAGATGGTTGCAGATGGTGCATGAGCCGTGGTTCATATTAGCTGCAAAACCAGATACCAAAGATTCATCCTATGTTGCTTTTTTCCCTCTAAAAACTTTATTAGCCCACCAGGATGTAGCCGGCTTTGAAACGGAAATCTGCATGGCAGGAAATAGCATAGCAGATTACACAGGACTTATGTGCCTGCCTGGTTATGAAGAAGAGGTAATTCCTGCTTTTGCTGCTTACATCCAGCAAAAGTTAGTATGGTCTAGTTTCAATGTAAAAAGTATTCTAGAAACAGATACCCGGATGTCTCTATTGTTGAGGAATTTTTCTGCAGATAGTTTTGAACTCAGTCAACTCCGCATTCAAAGTGTGAATGAAGAAGAACCCGATATTTATCTTGCTCCTTATGTTTCATTACCAGATGACTGGGAGCAATATCTACAAAACTACGTCGGTGTCAATACTCGTCAAAAAATCAGACGCTTTTTAAGGAAAGTTGACAAATCTGATGAGTTTTATATCACCCACATTAACGCAGACAATTTGGAATCTCATATTGAGATACTACTGAAGTTCTGGGAGTCCAGATGGAAAAAGCAAAAAGGGGATACCTTAGAGCTAATCATGGATTACTATCGCCTGATTTTACGTCATTGTTTTGAACATAACTGCCTGTATCTTTCGGTTATGTGGAAAGGAGACAGACCTTTAGGGGCGATCGCCAACTTTGTGGATTTTCAGCAAAAATCCATGCTATTTGTGATTACAGGTCGCGATCAAACCTTTAAAAATCCTCCACCTGGGCTTATCCTCCATGCTGATGCAATTCGATACGCGATTCAAAACGGCTTTAAAGTGTACGACTTTTTAAGGGGCAATGAGGAATATAAGTATTCTTTTGGAGCTAAAGATCGGCAGATTCAGCATATCGTAGTCAAAGACAAGAATGGCCAGAATAAACAAGAGGATGTTAGAGATCTTCTTCCTTTAGCATTTCAGCTCGCTGTTCGCGATCATCGATCGAACCGACTCACCAAAGCTGAACAGGGATACCATCAGATTCTGGAAGCTCAATCAAATCACCCAGAAGCACTCTATGGACTGGGGGTGTTGATGAGGCAAAAAGGCGATTACCAAACGGCAGAAAATTTACTGAAAAAGCTGCTTCAGGTGCAGCCAAATTCTATCAAGGCTTTATTTGGTTTGGGGAATTTATATCAAACTCAAGATCGGTTATCCGACGCGATAGAAGCCTATCATCAAATCCTAGCTCGTAAGGATTCAGGTCTAAATTTGAGGAATTAAAGATGGTTCTTGCAGATCTGGATTAACCATCGCTTTTATAGCTTG
>NZ_JAUBRB010000014.1:0-124311 GCF_036701585.1 Microcoleus sp. POL10_C6
AGAATCGAACTCTCATACCTTTCGGTGTCAGATTTTGAGTCTGATGCGTCTACCAATTTCGCCACCCGCCCTTTTTGTTGGTTTCAGCATCATAATACACCGATCGATTTCTTGCAAGCAAAGATTCATAATCTTTTGAACTTGCCCAGCGATCGATCTCTCTGGCGCGCAATACTGGTACAGGATGGGACAACTGAGCCGTCTGAGCTTGTTTGAGCATTTCTCCCAGTTGAGTGCTGCTGAGGTCGTCGTAGGCCCGCGCCTGCGCCAAAAACGCATCGACATTCAGTTTGGAAGCTAAAGTCGGCGAACCTCCGGCCAGTTTCATCAACAGCGATGCTACTACTTTTGGGTCTTGGGTGGCGAGCAACGCGGCGCGATCGCACGTAAATTCCGCACACCGCAACCATTCCAACATTTGCGCCTGCAAACCCTGCGCGAGCACGGTTCCCACAGGCGAAATTTGACCTGCGGCCAACACAATTAAATTAGCCAGAGTCAGGTAAACTCCGTGCTCGCACTTCAAATGCCCCAACTCGTGAGCAATGACTGCCTTAACTTCCTCGTCTGTGAGCAAATCAATCAGAGAAGTGTGCATCACCACAAAAGGCTGTTTTCCCCGCATCGCAAAGGTGTAAGCATTCGGCATCGGATGCTGGCGGACATAAAGCTGCGGCACCTCCAAATCCAGAGTTTTGCACGCATCCACCAGCAATTGATGCAGGTGGGGCAATTGATTTTCGCCGACTTGGACGCTGGAAGCCAGATTTTCCAGCATAAAAAACTGTTCCCCAAGTTGGCCCAGCAACTGCCGCACGATCAAATCCAGGCCGGGCAGTTGTTTGAGAGTGCTGGTGGCTTCCAAGTCTAGCGGGTGGCGAAACTGGTCTGCTTTCAAACCTATGAGCGGTATGTTCGACATTTTAATCCTGAGTTAACCGTCAACAGTTAACCGTCAACAGTTAACCGTCAACTGTCAACTGTCAACTGTCAACTGACTAATTAACAGTTTAAACCCGATCGCACGGGATTGACAGGAGCCTCAGCAGTCGCCGGGTCTGTACCCTCTTTGACCCGCCGCAACTTAGCTCCCAATTTTTGCAGTTTCACCTCTAACTGCTCATAGCCGCGGTCTAAGTGCTGCAAGCTGCTGATGGTGGTGACACCATCGGCTGCAAGTCCCGCTAACACTAACGCCGCCGAAGCCCGCAAATCTGTTGCCACTACCGGCGCACCCGACAGCCGCGACACTCCGCGCACAATCGCTACATTGCCTTTAAGGCGAATGTCTGCGCCCATGCGGTTGAGTTCTGCTACGTGGCGCAAGCGATTCTCAAACACGGTTTCTTTGATCAAGCTGTCGCCTTCGCTCAGCGTCAGCAAAGCCATAAACTGAGCTTGCATATCTGTGGGGAAACCGGGATAAGGCAGAGTTTCGATGTCTGTGGCCGAGTGAGTTTGGCCGGGAACTATCCGCAAAATGTCGGGGGATTCTGCAATAATTTTCGCCCCAATTGTCTTCAATTTGGCAATGACTGCGGTCAGGTGGTCGGGAATTACCGGCGACAAACTGATTTCGGAGTGAGTGATGGCTCCGGCTACTAAAAATGTTCCGGCTTCAATGCGATCGGGAATAATTGAATAGTCTACCGCGTGCAGCTTGGGAACTCCCGAAATGACGATCGTATTCGTGCCAGCGCCTTGAATTTTTGCTCCCATGGCGCGGCAGAAATTCGCCAAATCTGCGACTTCCGGCTCTTGAGCCGCATTTTCAATCACGGTTTCTCCTTCCGCCAGAGTCGCCGCCATCATCAAAGTTTCAGTGGCGCCGACGCTGGGGTAGTCCAAATAAATTTTGGCTCCTTTCAGGCGGCGGTTCGGCCCTTTGACGTAAGCGTGAACCGTGCCGTGGTCGATGTGGACTTCGGCACCGAGGGCTTGCAGACCGCGAACGTGGAGTTCAACGGGTCGGGCACCGATGGCGCACCCACCGGGCAAGGGCACTTTGGCAAATCCCAAACGCGCTAGCAGTGGGCCGATGATGAAGAAGCTTGCCCGCAGTTGGCTGACTAATTCGTAGGGGGCTTGAGCGTCTATGAGGTTGCTGGCGTTGATGTCTAAAACGTCGCCGTTCTGCTGTAATTTGACTCCTACAGCGGAGAGAATTTGCCCCATGCGGGCGACATCGACCAGACCGGGAACGTTGCGGAGACGGCAATCCTCTGGGCATAGCAGGGCTCCTGCCATGACGACTAAGGCCGAGTTTTTGGCGCCGCTGATTTTGACGTGTCCTGTAAGGGGCTGGCGACCCCAAATTTGTAATACTTGTTGTTCGTCGCTTTCAGGTGAAGCTGGCAGGTTAGATGAGTTCTGAGCTGGTGTAATGGGTTTGCCCTCCATAATTCGCTTCGTTACTTTATACATTATTAATTTTGGTTCGATTTTACCGGAAAGTTTTTATATGTCTAGGGGTAACATGAGGAATTCAGGGAATTATATTTGCTGGCATTCTCTCTGGACAAGGCTTTCAGGTTTTAGCGCACAAATAATGCCGATCGAGTCTCATGAAATTATCTGTATCAAAATTTACGTTCATTTGTAGCGGTCGCTTCGATCGCAGATGTTGTACGTTTGTCAACGAACTTTTTAAGTAAAAGCCGGCTGGGTGGTTGACAAAGGTGTAATATATCTGTTCGATCGACAATGCCAGAAAGTTAACACATTGTCGATCGCCCCATTGCCTGTGCTACCCTGTGACAACAACCTAGAGCCAAAGCTACTCCTAGCATATGGTTCACATTAAACGGATCGAACTGACTAACTTTAAATCTTTTGGCGGCACGACGGCCATTCCCGTGCTGCCCGGTTTTACTGTGGTTTCCGGGCCCAACGGTTCTGGGAAGTCCAACATCCTCGACGCTTTGCTGTTTTGTCTCGGGCTTTCGAGTTCTAAGGGAATGCGGGCTGAACGTTTGCCGGATTTGGTGAACAGCGCCCAAAACAAACGCGGTACGATCGAAGCTAGCGTGACTGCGACTTTTGCGCTGGAAGATGTGGGAGAGGAATGGTTTGCCCGCGATGAAGATGAGGAGGAAAATGCAGCAGATGAGTTATCTGTTGAAGCAGAGGAAGTTGAAGGGATAGAAATTGCCGAAACTCAAGACAACAACGAACAATCATCTCCTGTCAATCTAAAATCGCCTCTATCTGTTGAAGAAGCCGCAGGGATAGAAACTACCGAAACTCTAGACAACAACAGCCAATCATCTGTCAATCGAAAATCGAAAATCGAAAATCGAAAATCGGATGAGTTATCTGTTGAAGACGTAGAAGAAATTGAAATCGCAGCAACTCAAGACAACAACGGACAACTACTCGCTACTAATAAAAAATCCAAAATCCAAAATCCAAAACCGGATGAGTGGAGTGTGACCCGCAAACTTCGGGTAACTCGCCAAGGTACTTACACTTCAACTTATTACATTAACGGCGCACCTTGCACCCTGACTCAACTTCACGAACAACTCAACCGCTTGCGAATTTATCCCGAAGGCTATAACGTCGTGCTGCAAGGAGACGTTACCAGCATTATTTCGATGAATTCCAAGGAACGCAGAGAAATCATTGACGAATTGGCTGGTGTGGCTCAGTTCGATCGCAAAATCTCTTTAGCTAGGCAGAAGTTGGATGAAGTTAAGGAGGTGGAAGAACGCAGCCGCATTGTAGAAAAAGAGCTGATTTCTCAGCGCGATAGACTTGCTTCCGATCGCACAAAAGCGGAAAAATATCAAAAATTGCGGGCGGAATTTCAAGAAAAGTCGCAGTGGGAAATTGTGCTGAAATTCCGACAGTTGCAAAAGCAAGAATGGAAACTGCGCGAACAAATCGAAGCGGGCGATCGCACTTCGGCATCTCTCACCGAACAACTGCAAGCAATTAGTACCCAAATTCAAGCAGCAACCGCCGAACTTGATGCGCTGAATGCCCGCGTTAAAGCTTTGGGAGAGTCGGAATTGTTGGCTTTGCAAGCGACGATTGCGACTCAGGAAGCGGAACGGCGGCAACTGCAAAACCGCAAACAAGATTTGGAAAAAACTGCTGGGCAAATGGCGGCTAACATAGCACAAACCGAGGAAGAAGTTCGCCAATTCCGGCAAAGTTTGGAGCAAATTGAGATTGAAATATCTTATGTTAAGTCTCAAATAGGAACTTTGCAGGAACAGCGGGATGCAGCGCAGCAAAGTTTAGATGAAAATCGGGAAGTTGCAAATGCGATCGCGTCGACGGCCGAAGTTTGGGTACAGCAGCAAACGGAATTGCACCGCCAAATCGAAACAATTCAACAAACTTTGGAACCGCAGCGTACAGAACAAGCTACCATTGGCGAAAGAGCCGATCGCCTGCACAGCCAAATTCAAGAACAAAACCAATCGCTGCAAGTATTGGAACAGGAAATTGCAGCGAAAAAAGAGCAGCAATCTCGCCTTGTGGAAACCAAAGGCGTTGCATCTTTGCAAGTAGAATCGCTAAATCAGATTTTAGTCGAAGCCGAACAAGAATTGCAACTGCAACAGGAAACTCAAACTCGTTTGTTGGAAGAACAGCGGGAAAGACAGCGCAAATTAGACAAACTAGAAGTGCAGTTTCAAGCACTGCAAGAAGCGACGGGGACGTTTACTGCAAAAATTGTCGCGCAAAGCGGAATTGGCGGAGTTTGCGGCTTGGTGGCTCAACTGGGCCGGGTAGAACCGCGCTATCAGTTGGCGCTGGAAATTGCGGCGGGCGGGCGCATGGGAAATATGGTGGTGGAAGATGACAGCGTGGCTGCTGCTGCGATCGAATTGTTGAAACAAAAACGGGCGGGAAGGATGACTTTTTTGCCTTTGAATAAGATTAGGGGCGGCAGGTATTCGGTGAATGAAAATTTGCGGCGCGCGGCTGGGTTTGTGGATGCGGCTGTTAACTTGATTGATTGCGATTCGCGGTATCAGGAAATTTTTGCTTACGTTTTTGGGAGTACGGTTGTGTTTAGCAACCTCAGCGACGCCCGCCGCTATTTGGGACAGTACCGGATTGTCACTTTGGACGGGGAAATTTTGGAAACTAGCGGGGCGATGACTGGGGGAAGTTCTACTAATAGATCTACCTTGCATTTTGGCACGGTTGAGGCTAGTGAGGCTGCTAGTGAAGCCAGGACGATCGCATCTCTGCAAGAACGTCTTGAGGAAATTGAGCGGATTTTGGAAAGGTGCAAAGTTGCGATCGAGCGCGCGTCTATTGCAGTCAAAACTCGTAGCCAAGAATTGATGGAAGCAAAACAGAGTTTACGCGAAAATCAGTTGCGATTGGAACAGTTGGATTCAGAAATTAAGAATTTGCAAGCGCAACAGGAACAAGTGCGATCGCAAATTGCGAAAAATACACAGGAATTAACTAATTCGCGATCGAGATTGCAGTTGCTGGAACGAGAATTGCCCGCACAGGAAACTCAATTGCAGCAGTACCGGCAAACTTTGGCGCAGTTGGAAGAGTCGAACAGTCACAGCGAATGGCAGCAAATGCAATCGAGTTTGCGCGCTCTGGAAGCGCAACTGCAAGAGCGAGAATTGGCTCTGAGAAACGTCCAGCAGCGCCTTGTAGACTTGGAAAATCAATTCGGGCGTTTGGAAGACAAAATTAAGGAAGGCAGCGAGAAGTTGCAGGAATGGCAAGTGCAGCAAAACGCGGGGGCGGATGCACTCGATCGCATAGTTTCGCAGCAGTTAGAACTCGATGGACAAATTGCCGCAGCTAAGGCGGCTTTGGGGGAAATTGAGGAAAAATTGGGCGTGCAGAAGGGAGAGCGCGATCGGGCGGAATCTCAACTGCGAGAACAGCATTTAGCCAAACAGCAGTTACAATGGCAGTTGCAAAAACTCCACGAAACCCAGCAAGAACGCCGGGAACAATTGGCCGCAATCCGCACTCTATTGGAAGCGCAGCGGGCGGAAATGCCCGACCCCGTGCCGTCGATTCCTGAAAATGTCGAGAAAGCCAATTTGACTGAATTGCAGCAGGAAGTAAAGGCGATCGCCAAACGCATTCAAGCTTTAGAACCAGTCAATATGCTAGCCTTGGAAGAGTACAACCGCACTCAAGAACGCCTTCAAGAATTGAGTCAAAAATTGACGACATTGGAAGGAGAACGTACTGAACTGCTGTTGAGAATCGAAAATTTTACCACACTGAGGCGGCGCGCTTTTAAAGAAGCTTTCGACGCGGTTAACGAGAACTTCCAGACTATCTTTGCGGAACTTTCCGAAGGCGATGGCTATCTCCAGCTAGATGACCAGGAAGACCCCTTCAGCAGTGGCTTGAATTTGGTGGCTCACCCGAAGGGCAAACCAGTACAGCGGCTGGCTTCCATGTCTGGAGGCGAAAAGTCATTGACGGCGCTGAGTTTTATTTTTGCGCTGCAACGCTACCGCCCGTCTACGTTCTACGCTTTTGATGAAGTGGATATGTTTCTGGATGGGGCAAATGTGGAGCGATTAGCTAGAATGATAAAACGACAGTCTGAACAAGCCCAGTTTATTGTTGTGAGTTTGCGGCGACCTATGATTCAATCGGCTGAGCGTACAATTGGTGTTACTCAAGCACGGGGAGCTTATACTCAAGTCATAGGGCTGAAGTTGTAGTCCCGGAGTTTCTGTTAACGCTCGTGTTGAGTGATATATGTACTTAATAAATCAGGATTAAAGTTAGAATGACATCCGAACAAATCTGCCAACGCTCAGACATTCTAGGCACTCAGGTCATCACCCGCGACAGAGGTAAACGCTTGGGGGTGGTTAGTCAATTGTGGGTGGACATCGATCGGCGGGAAGTTGTGGCGATCGGTCTGCGTGATAATATATTTGCGGTCGCTGGAATGCCGAAGTTTATGTTCCTCAGCAATGTTAGTGAAATCGGCGACGTGCTGTTGGTGGAAGATGAGAGCGCGCTCGAAGACGATGTTGATGTTGAAGTCTACAGCATTTTGATTAACAGCGAAGTTATTACCGAAACTGGCGAACTTTTGGGTAGGGTGCGGGGCTTTAGGTTCGACCCCGAAGACGGTAAGTTAGTTTCTATAATTATCGCTTCCTTGGGAATCCCCCAAATCCCCGACCAAGTTCTCAGCACTTACGAGTTGGGGATTGAAGAAATTGTCAGCAGCGGCCCGAATCGCTTGATTGTGTTTGAAGGTTCCGAGGAAAGGCTCAGGCAGCTTAGTGTGGGTTTGCTGGAGCGCGTTGGTTTGGGTCAAGCACCTTGGGAACGAGAAGAGGACGAGGCAGGTTATTATCCTAAACCCGTGGCTACGGGAAATCAATTGGGCCCGGGCGTGCGGATACCTGCACCGGAAATGCGGAGCCGGGTAGCTGCGCCTGCGGTGGAGGAAGTTCCTTGGGATGAGGATTTAGAGTGGAATCGGCCTGCGGTTCGCCAGCCGCCGATGCGCGCGGTGCAGGCACAGCCGCAGCCCATCGACGATTACGAGGATTACGAAGAGGATAATTGGGGTGGCGAGGAGGACGATTACGAAGAGGAGGAGTACGAGGAGAAGCCGCAATACACTCGCCCTGAGATTTCTCGCCCCAAGCAGCCGGTGGTGCAGTACGAGTACGAGGATGATGTGGAGGCCGATGCTTGGGCTGACGATGAGGCACCGAAGCCTTACCAGGCTCCTCGGGTGAATATCCCTGAGAAAACTAAGACTCCTGAGTATGAGGAGGAGCCTGGTTATTAGAAATTAATCAATTGGTTGGGCGGGTTTACGAGATTGTTTGTTTTAGACATAGATAGTTGTGAAATCCGCCCCTACAATGGCCTGTAGGGGCGGGTTTTACCAAGCATATCGGCGTAAAACCAACAATATAATAAACCCGCTCCCGCCCAACGAATAATCGGAATCTACATTTTTTTGGACTATCTCGAACATCAGGTTAATCTAGATTATCGGCTGTGTGGGGGCGGGTTTATCTAAATTGTTGGTGAACCTCAAATATTGTTTGTAAAACCCGCCCCTACGCTAAATTATGAAAAAAAACTTTATTAAAACCTCTATTTTCAGATTAATAACTTATCTAATTTTTCCCGTTTTTTTATCCACCACCACGGCTGAAATTGTCTTGCGAGTTGCGGGATACAAACCCTGGCAAATAGAAAATGTTGATGTTGCAGTCGAACCAAAAGGTAACTTTTTTACCAAAGACTCAGAACTAGGCTACAAGCATTTGCCGGGTAAATTCAAGGTGACACTTAACGGCAATTACTCATTTAATGCCACTCATCTAAATAATAGTTTAAGAATAACTCATCCCCTCAATACTTACAATCAATCCTCAAAAAAACCTGAAATTTGGATTTTTGGCTGTTCTTTTACCTACGGTTGGTCATTGAATGATAGCGAAACTTATGCTTGGTTGCTGCAAGAGAAATTACCCAAATATGAAATAGTGAATTTCGGGGTTAACGGCTACGGCACGCTGCACTCGTTGATTCAATTCAAAGAAGCACTCAAACAAGCAAATAAACCCCAAATTGCGGTGATTGCTTATGCGGGTTTTCACGACCGCCGCAATACTTTGTTAAGAGCGAGAAGAAAGCAAATGGCTGCTTGGAATAAACTGGGTATTTTATTCCAGCCCGATGCTAGGCTGAATGGAGAAAATAATTTTACCTACAAGATGGCAAAGCTTGAATATCACGAGTTCCCCCTGATGCGGGTTTCTGCATTAAGCCATTTTTTGGAGGTTAATTACAATCAATTTGAAGAGGGATTATATAGAAGCCATGAGGTTTCTAAGGCAATTATTGAAGAGTTTCACCGTGTGGCTGAGGCTAATGGCGTTAAGTTAGTCGTGGCAGGAATTAATGCGGGTTCTGCTAAGATGTTGGCGGAGTTAAGTCAGGAGGGAATTGCTACGGCGGATATTTCGGTTGATTTGAAAGTACCTGCCAATAATAATTTACCTCATGACCTTCATCCAAGTGCGATCGCCAATCGGCAATATGCAGAAAAGTTGGAAGTTTTTTTGCAAGGTACTGTTTTAAGGTAAGTTAATGAACCGCGAAGGCGCAAAGGGCGCGAAGGAATAGAGAAAGAGGAAGTTTATAAGTTATTTAGGGTTGCGAGAGTGATGGGATTATTGGATTTGGTTTCTTTTAAATTGCCTCGCAAGAGTTTGATTGATGGCTTTTTTCTGTTTTTACTTGTTCTTGTAACAGTTGCAGTAACATCAATCTATGTATCCAGCGAACATACTTTTTATTGGTGGGATTACGCGGGCTACAACACCGCTACAGTCAACACGGCCAATTTATTTCGAGACTCGCCCGATAAAGCATGGCGCGGAGTTATAGAATCGCTATCTAAGGAAAAAAATCTATTAATCTCTTTGCCGTTAGTGCCATTTATTCTCTTATTTGGCGAATCTCGGCTGAGTTACATTCTCAGTATATCCCTGATTTATGTGCTGCCGTTTCGCCTGTTGCTGGGGGCAATTTCTGCAAAGCTAATTCCAGTTTATCCGCGCCGGGTGTTTTGGTCAACTGTGCTGCTGAGTTTATTAATTCCGATGAGTTGGATACCGACTCTGCGGGGATATCTGGATACTGGCGGCTGTGTGTTTGTAGCCTTGGCAATTTGGGTTTATTTGCAGGATGTTAAGCTGAAATCTTGGTGGAAAATCCCGTTAATTGGGTTTTTGCTGGCGGCGGCGATTCTGTTGAGACGCCATTTTGCTTATAGTGCGATCGCCTTTTTGGGTGCAGCGACTTTACAGGCTTTCATCGAGTTTATTGTACTAATATACCGTAAAAAAACGGCATTGTCGTCTCCAAAAGACAAGGACGCGGCAGCGCCGTTTGCCTACAGATGCTTGTTTGAATCCGGTGTAAAATTGGGCTTGATAGCTGTAACTAGCTTGAGTATTTTAATGTTGGTAGCGGGAGATTTTACTCGCAGTGCTCTGACGGTTGACTA
The DNA here is from genome assembly GCF_036701585.1 of Microcoleus sp. POL10_C6. Lineage (NCBI taxonomy): Bacteria > Bacillati > Cyanobacteriota > Cyanophyceae > Oscillatoriales > Microcoleaceae > Microcoleus > Microcoleus sp. POL10_C6. The sequence goes on from NZ_JAUBRB010000014.1 coordinate 10,010, forward strand.
CCGCAATTTGTATGTCGCTTGGAGTTTGCCTGTAAGTGATATTTTAACTCGTTATGCGGATTTTTACGGTTTGGGAACTTGGCTGCTGGTACTGATTGGTTTTTCTGCGGGAATTCTCACCCGAATGCTGGTTCCGGCGGCTATTTTTGTTTCGTTGTTTGGGGTTTTGTCGCTGATTGAATGGCTGTTAGTGTTGCGTTACGGCTACTTGCACTATACAATTCATATTACACCGATCGCACTTTTAGGACTATCCACATTTTTCTGGACAACGTGGCTGACACTCAAGGGAAAAATCCGGTATTTCATGCTGGGCGCGGCGGGTTTGTACCTGGTTGTCAATGCCGCAGTCGGGTTAATTCCTCTCAAAATTGATTTGCCAAGACTGTTTGTGGGTAATTTTCCGCCGTTAGTGCGATCGGATTACGACGAAGTTGTAAAATTAGTAGAGTTTCTGCGAAAATTAGCACCGAATGAAGAACCGATTTATATTGCCGGTGCTTCTAACAGTTTTAATGCTAACATCCTCAGACAAGCCAACCGAAAATTAAACCCGCCGGAGGGTTGGTGGAAATTAAATACAATCGGGAGGCCGCAAATTGACTCGCGCGATACTTACCCGCTACCGGAGTTGTTACAGTCACAATATGCGGTGGTTGCGGTACCTTTTCAGCAGGTATTACCGACTGACGAACAAGTTTTGCGATCGCACGAACAAGATGTTGTTAAAGTTGTGTACGATGCCTTTACTCAAAACTGGGAAATTGCCCGCGATTTCCAATTGCTACCGGAACAGTTTAAGCTAGAAAACGGCGTGACTGTCAGCGTTTACCGGAGGGTGCGGCCGACTGATACAGCAACGGCAGTTAGGACTCTGGAGGCGATGCAGCGGCAAATAGTCGAGCGACCAGGCACGCAGTTAGATTGGATTAGTTTGCATCAATCAATCTACACAAGTGCCAATTATTCAATCAGTCAAGAATCCGATAACCTATATAATATTGTAACTCATCCAATTAAAAACAGCAAGAAACTCGATACATCTTTCCTGTATTTAGGTTCCATCTCAGACAAAGTGAAAGTTACCGGCAAACTCAATTTACCTAACAAACAATGTCCGGGACTTGTCCTGCGCTTGACTTTGTGGGACAAGCAAGGTAAATTAATAGACTCAGCAGAAATGGCTTATAGTTCAAAAAGTGCGATCGGCTTAAATCTATTAGTTGAGGGCAAAAATCCCATTTATCTGCTGCTTGAGGTATTGAGTAGCAGCAAACAAGATTTATCAAACCAATGCCAACTGGAGATTAACAATTTGGCTGTCAGTAGGTAGGTGGAACCGTCAATGCAAAAACATCAAAAATCCCACTGGTATTTTAATCTATCTCTCTATACTTTTGTCATCATCGGCTCCCTGATGGCCACTGGGTATATTTTCCCGATAGGAGGCAACTTTCCCGAAGTGCCACCAATTCAATTGATGTTAAATCCTGAACTCTATAAAAATGACTATTACGTTCAGGAAATGGTTAAGTTTAATCCGAGATATTACTATTATTATATTATCTATTTGCTCGCAAATATAGGAACCAGCATTCCCCTAGCGCACTTTATTTATCAATTCCTCGCCTTCGGTTCATTTATCCTAGCTTGCTACGCAATTATCAATATCTATACTAATTCCAAGCTGCCTGCAGCAGCGATGGCTTTTTTATGTATAGCCGCTTCATTTACAGATGTTGGTAACACCCTGATATTTTCCACCAAATCAGTACCCAGTACCTTCGCAATGGGTTTCGCAATCTGGGGAATTTACTTTAGTTTGCGCCAGAAATGGCTGACCGGATATTTATTTTTTGGACTGGGTTGTTTGCTGCAATTTTTAGTTGGTTTGTTGCCGGGATTGATGATGGTTCCCGTTTTATTTATTGAATCTGTAAGACAGCGGAAGTTTAAAACATTGATTTTGGCGATCGCACTTTTAGCAGCAATGGCAAGTATCGTTTACGTACCGATGTTATTAACAGGTACTACCAGCACTCACACTATCGACAACGCTGAGTTTGTCTACATTCATGCAAAAGTCCGCAACCCTCACCACATCCTCCCGTCAAATTGGGATGTCGGGAATTGGTTCAACTTTATATGTTTTATAATGGGTGGCTTGCTGTGCATCAAAAATTCTGACTTCTTGCCAAAAGAAGACAAAGTTAATTTTTATATAATTATTGGTACATCCGTTTTTGGGCTGTTTCTAAATTACATATTTGTAGAAATTTACCCGGTGGCTTTTATCGCCAAACTACAGTTAGCGAGAACCGTACCTTTTGCTCAATTAATTATATTTATTGCTGTTGCCTTGACGGTAGAACAATTTTACAGAGACAAACAAATAGCTGTTAGCTTGTTGCTGTTATCTATTCTAACTTTGCCTTTTCGGGGTATCATTTTCTTAGGATTATCAGTTTGGCAAACAAAAAAATACGTATTTCCCAAACGATATAATATATTGTTGTGGATTATAGCAGCAGGCACGGTAATTTTCAGCTTGATATATCCGCTGACTGATTCATGGGAAATAAGGGGCGATCGAATAATTAGTATCCCAATCTTTCTCTCAATCCTCGCCTTCCCATTTATTTTAGAAAAAACATCCCTAGCTACATCTATAAAACAGACTCTAACTCACACATTAGCCTTAATAACTACCGCCACCTTAGTTTGTGGAGTAGCAGGAATTCTGCCCAAACCTATATTAAATGTATTTCAAACAAGAGTTAATATCAATGCCGTTCCCAGAGACGACTTAAGCAAATTAGCTGTGCGATTTTCGCAAATTAGCAGCCGAGATTCACTCGTATTAATTCCACCTTCAGTTACCAGCTTTCAGTTTTTCTCCGAAAGAGCGATTGTCGTCAACTTCAAAAACTTTCCCTTTACCGAAAAAGGCATCAAAGAATGGCAAAGTCGCATGGAAACCGTTTTAGGAGTGCCATTAAACCCGCAAATGATCTGGGGAGGAAATGACTTTTTCATCCGCCGCAGCAGTGCAGATTTAGTCAAAGTAGCCAAAAACTATCATGCCGATTATATCCTGACTCGTACTGACTGGCATCCCAATATTCCAGGGGAAATCGCAGACAAACAAGGCAAATGGATACTGTATAAAATTAGGTAAGAGGTAATTGGTAAAACTTGTTAAATCCCAATTATAATTTTATCTTAGTCAGCCTAGACAGAGTTTGCTTGTCTGTAAGCAATTCCATCGCCGATTTATCTGCGTTAATCAGCGTTCATCAGCCTTAATCTGCGGTTAAAGATCAAAACCAGAATCATCAATAATTTCGCTAATTTGCTTATCCACATAATCAGCATCCACATTTCGCGCCATCAACTCAGCTAAAATCCCCAAAGAAATCAACTGCACCGACAGAATTGTACACAAAATCCCAAAAAATAACAAAGGTCGATTCCCGATCGGCCCAAAATTCATCCCCGCCAAATTCAGAAACCAAATAACTATCAAATAACTCAGCGAAACAGTTCCAACGAAGCCAAAACACAATCCCAAACCCCCAAACAAATGGCCCGGTTTGTGTAAATACTGCGTCGTGGCTAACACCGTCAACAAATCAATAAAACCCCGCGCATAACGTTCCCAGCCGTAATTAGATTTTCCGTGCTTTCGCGGATGATGTTCGACAACTACTTCCCCAATTCTAAACCCTAAATTGTTGGCTAAAGCGGGAATGTAGCGGTGCAATTCCCCGTACAATTTAATCGACTGCAAAACTTCTCTACGATACGCTTTAAAACCGCAATTCATATCGTGCATTTGCACCCCAGTCAGGAAACACGCAACAGCATTAAACAGCTTGGAAGGCAAAGTTTTAGAAAGCGGGTCGTTCCGCTGTTTTCGCCAACCGGAAACTAAATCAAATCCCGATTCTAAATGATGTAAAAACTTGGGAATTTCAGCGGGGTCATCTTGAAGGTCAGCATCGAGAGTAAAGATAATTGTCCCTGCTGCATTGCGAAATCCTGCTGAAAGTGCGGCGGATTTGCCAAAGTTGCGGCGCATTTTAATCGCTTTAATTAGTTTGGGATGTTGGCTGGCTAAATCTGTGATTTCTTGCCAGGAATAATCGCGACTACCGTCATCTATGAAGATGACTTCGTAACTGTCAATTCCTGTTTGAAACATGACAAGTTGGATTTTTTCAAACAGTAATTTGAGGGTGGCTTCTTCGTTGTGAACTGGGATGACGAAGCTGAGGTGTTTTGGCATAGAGATATTCTATTTTATTTTTGTTGTCAATGAGATTTTTTTTATTAAATGCAGAGGGCGCCGAGGAGGAGAAAGAGAGGTTTTTTAGTTTTTATTAATAACTTGGGAGTTTCGCAAGGCTACCCAACCTTTGCGGTTTTTAAAGGAGGCATAGGCTGTCAATAATTTATCGGTTGGTGATGTTTGAATGTATCCTCTCCAAGCGGCGAATTCGTAGGAAGGACCAAACAATTTAACTAAATCTGGGCGGGGAAATCCTGACATGGCGAAACCTCGAACGATATTTTCTTGATTGAGAATGGCAATACATTTTACATTGTTTTCGGGATCTCCTACCCAGCCAATTACTCTGGAGGCGGCGGGCGCGAGTTTAGTTACGGTATCAAAATATCCGGGTACTCCGTCTTTGGGCGCTGACAGTAAATTTGGGTCTATTTTTGTGTCTAATGCTGCACAGAAATTGTGTTTTGTGATGTCTCGGTTAAATGGCACTAAGTTGTTAGTTTTTAAGGCGTCGATTAACCCGACAAAAGCTGCCGGTTTGTTGCCTACGCGGTCTTTAATTAGGGTTACGTCGGTGATGCCTAATTGCAGTGATAAGGCTACTAACGGTTGATAGGTTGCTCTGCGGGCGATCGCCATTGCAGTTTCGCCTCCCACCCCGTACATTAAAATAATCGCGACTGTGGCGACTGCAAACAGCGGTGTCAGCCAACGCCCTTGAATTCTGGGTGTGGGCTGCAACTCGCGCACCCACAATACTGTCAGCACAATTGTGCTCATCCAAAACAAGGCTGGGAGTGTGGCGTAGCGGGAAGCGGTGGCTTGTTCGACGCCAAATCCCGATCGACTAACCGCAGCCATTAACGCCGTTTGCAGCGTGTAAAGTTGGATTGATAGCCAAGGCAGCCAATCCGGGCGATCAACCTTTTTTACAAATAGCCAATAACCCACAAAACCCGTCACTGCAATCAAACCAATTATACCAATAATTGAAGCAACAATTATATTTTCGCTAAAAATTCCGCCGAGATAAGTGGGAATATATTCGATAGTTTTGAGCGGGTTAATTTTACTTAAAGAAGGGTGATGAGATGGAGTTTTATAAGTTAAAAAATAAATGCCAATCACTGCAATCGAAGCAATGAAATACAAATAAGTTATTCGCCGAGGAAACCGCAGCACAACAGCAGCAGCACACAATATCGGCCACAAAGCTAAAGGAGTGCTGTAACTAATACAGCCTAAAACGCCAAAAACAATGCTGCCAATTACCCACTTATTGTGTAAATGCGAGGGCGGGCACGGGGGCACCGCCCCTACAAACTCGTTACCAGGCTCTGCCTGGGAATGAATATCCAGAGGCTCCGCCTCCTTCTTACTTGACAAAAGCGTCGCATAGGATTGCAAACAAAATATCGAACAAATCACAAATAAATTAGCAATTATCCAGTGAACGCCGCTGAATCCCCGCATCCAATTGTGAGCCGCCGCCGGAGTAAAATTAAAAATAGAAAGGCAAAGGAGTAGCGAGATAAATTGCAGCGGAAAACGCCTCAATTTTAACGGCAGCAGAGCAATTAATACGTGGCACTGAATCCAAGCCAAGAACCAGGCAACTAAACATAAACCAATATTTGAACCTTGGGTGAAAACTATATTCAAGCCATAAATAATTGCCGGAATCAAGACAAAATGCTCGTTCGCGCGAAATATCCAATTAAAAGGATTTGTAGAGAAACCGTCTACTGAATAAAAATTCCATGTCATCCACCAATAATCAAAATTGGACAAGTCTCCCGCTTGCGATATCAAGTACAAAATATATAACGCTGGTATTAGAATGCCGAGAACTGATGCGGCAATTAAAATATATTGTTGCTTGATTTTCATGGATGGGGAGATGGCGGTATTTTTAATCGATTTGGGCTAAGTTGTACGCGCTGGGATTAAAGAAACCGGGTTTTTTACTTGATTGAGGGTTAGAACCAAGTATTTTGGTTAAAAAACCCGGTTTCTGGCTACTTTACAGATTTACTCGAATTTTTATTTCACTTCTCTTGCCAGCATTTGTCTGAGCCCTTGCCGCCAGTGGGGAGGATACGTACCCAGAAGTGCTGATATTTTTACCGTAGAGAGAACCGAAAAAGCCGGACGTTTTGCGGGTGTCGGATATTCGGCGGTGGTGATAGGAATTACGCGCTGAACTTTTAGGGGTAAGCCGAGTTGTGCTGCTTCCTCAAAAATTGCGATCGCAAAATCGTACCAACTACAAACACCGCTGTTAGTGTACTGGTATGTTCCAAAAGTTTCTGGCCCCAGGAGAGGAATAATTTGTGAAGTCGCCGCACCTAAATCCCCAGTCCAAGTAGGACTTCCGATCTGATCGGCTACTACTCGAATTTCTTCCCTTTCCTTTCCCAACCTCAGCATGGTTTTGACAAAATTACCTTTGCCACCATTACCGTAAACCCATGCGGTTCTAATAATAATATGTCGGTTTCCCGCTTTCCGAATAGCTGCCTCGCCTACTAATTTCGACTTGCCGTAAGTTCCCAGCGGGTTCGTAGAATCTGTTTCCAAATAAGCAGAACCCTGGCTGCCGTCAAATACATAATCAGTAGAAAAGTGCATCAAAATTGCTCCCAGTTTTTCGCATTCTTCTGCAAAAATTCCTGGGGCAATAGCGTTGACTGCATATGCTAATTCTGGTTCACTTTCGGCTTTGTCTACCGCAGTGTAAGCACCCGAATTGATGACTAAATCCGGTTGAATTTCAGCCATTGCTTGACGGATGCTTTCGGGTTGGGATAAGTCGAGGCGAGTGCGATCAAGCGCAATAACCTCTCCCAAAGATAATAAAATCGGCTGCAATTCTTGAGCTAGCTGTCCGCTGCCGCCTGCGAGTAAAATTTTCATGATCAAAACACTTGAGTTCTTTTCAACGTTTGTCCCGCTTGGTCTTTAGCTGATAAGATTGGTTGGGCACCATCTAGCGGCCAGTCGATCGCCAAATCCGGGTCATTCCATAGGATACACCGCTCGTGTGCCGGTGCGTAATAATCTGTAGTTTTGTACAAAACTTCAGCCGTCTCGGAAACCACTAAAAAACCGTGAGCAAATCCCGCCGGCACCCAAAATTGCCGTTTATTTTCTGCACTCACTAAACAGCCAACCCACTGCCCAAAAGTCGGCGAACTTTTTCTAATATCCACCGCTACATCAAATATTTCTCCCGCAACTACCCGCAGCAATTTGCCTTGAGGCTGCTGAATTTGGTAGTGCAAACCCCGCAGCACATTTTTAGAAGATTTGGAATGATTGTCTTGAACAAATTCTGCAGTAACGCCTGTTTGTTCCACAAAAGCTTTGTGATTGAAACTCTCAAAAAAGAAACCGCGAGCGTCTCCGAAAATTTTCGGCTCAATTATCAGAACTTCCGGTATTTCGGTAGATATAACATTCATAGTTAGCTGTGAAAGTGATAAACTCATACTCAGTCTCTGCTATTTTACTATGAAAGCCGACGCATATCTCAAAAACTTGTACGCCAATCGATTTGATTCCCGACAACTGCAAGCCAAGGTGGCACTCTGGAAAGTTTTAATTGACGAATTTTTACAAGATTATGTTCCTCCCGAATCAACCGTTTTAGATATTGGCGGCGGTTACTGCGAGTTTATAAATCAAATTCGGGCTAAAAAAAAATATTTAATTGATCTCAACCCCGATTCCAATTTATTTGCCAATCCTGATGTAAAAGTGCTGAACATTGATGTTTTAAGTTTTGAGAACCAACCTGCTTTTAGGAAACAATTTGACCGGATATTTATCTCTAACTTTTTTGAACATCTCCGTAATAAAGAAGAACTCCTCCAAATTATTTCATTTTGCTTTGAGGCACTTAAGCCAGGGGGTTCTCTCTTAGTTGTCCAACCAAATTTTAAATATTCTTTCAAAGAGTATTACGACTTTATCGACCATCAATTACCAATTACCCACTTATCGCTGCAAGAACTTTTACAAACCGTCGGCTTTGAAATCGACCTAATTATACCGAGATTTTTACCGTTTTCGACTAAAGGCAGACCTGCCTCGCCTTTGCTGTTAAAACTTTACTTGAAATTGCCTGTGTTGTGGCGGTTTTTGGGAGGGCAAATGTTTGTCAAAGCATCGAAACCAAATAATTAACGATTGGGTAAAGCGATCGCCGCCCCTAGAGCCTTTCAATTGTTATAATAAAAATTGCAAGTATTCCTGTAGTTTGGGCTGGGCAAAATCAGGATCAATTTGCTAAAAAAGCATCAATTTTAGGAAAAAAATGATGACACAAACATCCCGCGCCATTGCTGTGAATATTCCGCCGACACTAACACTCACCGTTACTCGCGAGCAATTCGTTGAATTGGCGATCGCCAACCGAGAATTACAATTAGAAAGAACAGCACAAGGAGAGTTAATCGTGAATCCACCAACCGGAGGCGAAACAGGATACAGAAATCTCGATATAGAAGGACAGCTTTGGTTGTGGAACCGTCAAACTAAACTAGGTAAAGCGTTTAACTCTTCTACTGGTTTTCACTTACCCAATGGAGCCGATCGCTCTCCCGATGCTGCTTGGGTGCGTCAAGAAAGGTGGGATGAGCTTACCCCAAAACAAAAAGAAAGTTTTATTCCCTTGTGTCCTGATTTTGTGGTAGAACTCCGTTCTAAAACTGACAACATGGAACCGCTGCGAGCCAAGATGAAAGAGTATATGAAAAATGGTGCTCGTTTGGGTTGGTTGATAGATCGGAAAAACAAAAAGGTGGAGATTTACAGGCCAAGTCAAGATGTAGAAGTCTTGGAAAATCCTATTAGTTTGTCCGGTGAAGATGTTTTGCCTGGGTTTGTCTTAGATTTGACAGAAGTTTGGGGATGAATGCTGAATCGCGTTTAATATCTGCGAGCGGTAATTCCTGATGTTTTAATCGGGCAATAATTGAGATATAATTCGCTCTCGTCCGATTTAAAAAATAGGGTTATGTATAAATTTATGTAGGGAAATGGCACTGCCGTGTCCTAATACCGGACACTCCAAAAGCTGTTTCCCTACCGCATAATAAATGGTTTTATTACCAAATTGCACAACAGATACCCCGACATCTGCAGTTAAAAACCCTACAAAATCGAACTTAAAACCACCTCATTAGCAGCAATCCAATCATAAATATCCTGCAAAGCAGCTTCCGGCCCAATAACAGGTCGCCATCCTGTCTTCTCCATCACCCTAGAAGAATCAGTAATAAAAATCGGGATATCCCCCACGCGTTCCTCCAACACAGGATTAATTGAAATCGATTTCCCGGTAATCTTTTGACACAAATCAGTTGTCTCAACCAAAGAAAGACTATTGCTCAAACCGCCACCAACATTAAAAACTTCACCGTCAAATTCAGCAAAATGTTCTAGTTGATAATTAACTAACCTCAACAAATCTTCAACGTGCAGTAAATCCCTAACTTGCTTCCCGCTGCCCCCAAAACCGATGTAATTCAGCGACTTTTGAAAATAGTGAGCAGCCACCCACAAACCGCAAACTCCCTGATCGACTTTACCCATTTGCCACGCACCAGTAATTAACCCGCAGCGGTTAATTATTGCTGGCACATTGTATGCTTCCCTGTATTCCTCAATCAGCAATTCCGAAGCTAATTTAGTTGCTCCGTAAAGTGAACGGTGTCCTTTTAATGGGAAGTCTTCTGATATGCCTAACTCCGATATACCGGGTAAAGTTTGCTCAGGGGCGATCGCAAATCTATTCGGCAACTCTAACAGATTAACAGATTTGACACTGGCGATCGGATAAACCCGACTGGTAGACAAAAACAGCAAACTCGCACCCGTTTGTCTCGCCAACTCCAAAACATTTACAGTACCCAGTAAATTCGTCTGCAAAACGTACTGAGGTGAACTAAAACCAGCCAGCACAGAAGGCTCCGCAGCACAATCTATAATGCAGTCAGCATTGAGTGCAACTGGATCTAAATCTGCCGCTGTGCGAATATCCCCGTAAACAAACTGAATCCCGCAACTTTTAAGCCGAGGCAGATTCAATTCCGAACCCCGGCGACGCAGGTTATCTAAACAAATGATTTGCCATTCCGGGTGCAGTTTCTTCAGGCCAATTGCCAAACAACTGCCGATGAAACCGGCACCACCAACAATTAAAATTCTCTCAGGCATTCACTTTTAATTTTGCTATCTTTCTAGTCCGGTGGTAGTCGCCGCGAGACAGATGTTTTTCCAGCCATACATACAAGACAATAAACAAATACCTACTGCCCATCTCTTTGATTTTCAGCTTAGAAATACCAGCAGTCCGATTGTACCACCTCAGAGGAATCACCGTATAGGAAAAACCCCGGACAATTGCTTTTAAAGGCAGTTCCACGGTCAAATTAAAATGATGACTCAAAATCGGTTGTACGCCTTCTATTACTTCTCTGCGGTAAATTTTAAAAGCATTGGTGACATCGCTGTATCGCAAGCCGAAAATACTTTTGACAAACCAGTTTGCTAAGCGGTTAATTGCTAACTTGTGAATTGGATAATCAACTATAAAGCCACCTTTGATAAAGCGGGAACCAAAAACGCAATCATATCCTTCTTGCAACTTGCGGTATCCTGCTACCAAATCTATCGGATCGTCGGAAGCATCCGCCATCACAATTGCTGCAGCATCTCCGTCAAATTCCGCCAATCCCCGGCGCACAGCAAATCCGAAACCGTTGGGAGGTTGATTGTTGATGTATCTAACTGTGGGAAAAGTCTCTGACAACTCCTGGCAAATATCAAGAGTTCGATCGACACTATTGTCATTCACAATCAAAATTTCGTGCGGAATGCCTTCTAAATCGAGCGTCTGGGCGATCGCCCGCACAGTACCGTACAAACAGCCCTCCTCATTGTGAGCTGGTATAATCACAGAAATTTTCACTCCTCATCCTCCGCGCAACTGGACAAACTGGTTGTCAAGAGGATTATACACCCAAGCTTTAATTTCGGTTTGGGCGATCGGCAAATTATTATCCGACAAATCAACAGCCCACCTTGCATTATTGTATAACTCAGATTTTAAACTCTCAGCAATGTCGGGACTGTCCAAATTTACATAAGCGTTAGCAAAAAAAGATTGTTTATCCCCGACAGATAGCAGTACAATATTCGGCTGTTGCAATTTTTCTGGCAAAACCGCCCAACCAGCAGCCTTGACAGCATCATTTTGCTTAACAGTCAAGGATTTATCGCTAGTTTGAGGTTTGTCTAAATAACCGTAAACTTTCTCCGTATTAGAAATAAACTCTACATTTTTCGCGAACTTTCTCCAACCTATTTTGTCGATAATTGCAGAGCCTTCTCTCACCAGCCAAGTTTTTTTGCTCAGCACTCTCAAACAGCTTTCCGGCGAATTTTTTAAAAAATCAGAGGGTTCCAGATAGTTAATTAACTGCAAACAATCTTGAGCACCTTGTTTGTAAAGAAGTGCTGAGCGAGTTTGGGCGATCGCCTGTTGAGAGTTAAAAATAAGTGTAGCAATTAACAGCCCTGCTACTACCCGATAAATAAATTTATAATTACTCTTTAACGTTGCTTTTCTTTCTTGATAATTACCTCGGACAAACAATTGCCATAGCTGAACCACAGCAATTAACAGCAAAATCGAATTAGTCGTATATCTCGACGATTCGATCGCCTGGATTGCCCCAAATTCAGCCCTTCCAGCGGTAATAAACAGAGCAGATAAAACCGAAAAAAAACCTATTGACAGCCAAGGTAAAGCCTGATAATTCTCAGCAATATCCTTCCTATCTGTGATTGCGATGGACGAAGGAATCGCCGGGACTTGAGGTTGCTTTTCTGAGTTGGCACTCACAGATGAAGCTACCGAACTTGATACCATCTTTTGGCCAAAATAAACGACAAAAAATATAAAACTTGCAAAAATTACCAATCCTACAAATGCCGCAACCCCAGGCGATCGCACAATTGGCGAACCCAGCAAACTTAAAAAGTAATCAATCACCACAAACGGCTTTTTCAACAATGAAATAATACTTGTTTTCCGACTCGGATGATAATCTATTGAGTAAACAGCACAAGTTGCCACAAAGAGCAGCATCCAGACAATAAGTCTTTTTCGTTTCTGCGCTGCATTTCCCTCCAAAGCCACCACAGCCGGAATCGCCGCCAACCAAGACAGCAAGCCTTGAGCGAGCGAAAAACTCGCAAAAAAGCAGAATACAGCAGCAATAGAGATTCTAATATTAGGCAATAATTTGTGATGTGAAACCAGCGCATAAACCGCAGCTACAAAACATAAATTTACAAAAAACCAAGCCACTTGAAATCCCCAAAGCCAGTTTTCGTGCTGAACTAGCGAGAAAAGCAAAATACAAGTTAAAATATTAGCTAAATGCCACAAATCATCCGCGACATTCTTAACTTGCATCGAGGATAATTTATACATAGCGATAAAAGTTATCGCAGCCAAACCTATGCTGAGACACAACTGATAATTAATATTCCATCGGGAAGCAAAAGCCAGCAGCGCAATAATTATTTTAGGGAAAAGTATGCGGTGGTTGCTATGCAAAGCCCAAAAATCGTTAAACGTTACATTTCCCCCAGCTATTTTCTCAAAAAGGCTAGCTAACCTCCACTCGTCATCAACGGGAACGTTAACGCTAAAATTCGATACAAATCCGATTAATAAGAGGACAGGAATTAGATATAAAGTAAATAATATGATTTTTTTCATTAATATCCAATCCGGTAGCATCGGAATTGTAAAATCTAGTCATATCATGTCCGATCGATTAACCATAATATCCCGGTCGGGGCGGGTTTTTGATATTGTCAATTATTCGCAAGTATTGTTGGTGAACCCGCCCCTACAAAAATCGCGGTCGCTCGAACGGACATGATATCATCAGCTTTTCGACTGACAATCAACAGTCAACCGTCAACAGTCAACCGTCAACCGTCAACCGTCAACTGTTCGCTACTTAATAGTCTTGAACGTATCCATTTTCCCAGTAAATCGGTTGATAAACATCTGCAAAACACTCCGCTTGCCAATATTGATATTAGAACTCACGGACATTCCCGACTGCAAGTTCACCTCCACTTCATTTGCCTTGCCCTTGTTCAAAACGAACTTCTGATTTTTGAGCTTAATTTTGGTTTTGAAAGCGTAGTATTTCCGCAGTTCAGTAGGAGGCTCAGCATCGCTGCTAATCTCTATCACTTCACCCTCAGCAGTACCAAACTCCAGCGCCGGGAAAGCTTCTACATTCACTTCCACAGGCACGCATTGGTATTTCGTCAAACCCAGTTTCTCTCTGTTAACTTCCTTCTCTGGACAAACGCAACTTTTACCTATTTCGCAGTCAATCTTTTCTCCGTCTAATTGCTTGCCGTGATACTGCTCCAATTTTGCCCGCTTCTGTCTCAAAGCATCCAATACCAGAGCCACATTGCTGTTTTCCAGGTAAACCACTGCTTGCAGACCGTTGTCGTCATCCAAAACTTTGAGCAGCTTTTCAGTTTGCTGCGCTTCGTAATAAGCTTCTTCGCAGCGTGCTGGGCGCGGTTCGCCCGGTTTCACCACCGAATTAATAATGGATTGGCATATCGGATCTTTCGCCATATCCAACTTAGCTTTCTCCTTGGTAGAAGGCTTCAAATCAAAGATTACACCCGATACGGGAGCTTTCATCACTTGAGTGTCGCGGTTTTGTTGAGCCTTTTCTAGCTGAGCGTTCACCTCGGACAACTTTTTCAGGTTTTCCACTTTGAAGCGGCTTAGCTGAGAATCGCTGCTGGCAATTTGTTTCTCGTTTTCAGCAATTTTGGTATAAAGTTCTTTCGCCCAGGTATCCTTGGTGTTTTTCAACTGTTCTTCGGCGCGGGCGATGGACTCCTGAATGCGCGCTTGCTCTCCTTGGTGACGCTGTATTTCAGCAGTAATTTTTTGGATGTCACCTTGACGCGCGTTAATTTCGCCTCGGCGCGTATTGATTTCACCGAGGCGTGTGTTAATTTCGCCTTTGCGAGAGTTGATTTCACCTTCGCGCTGCTTGATTTGATCTTGCTGTTTGAGAACGTCGCTTTGGCCTCTGAAAACATCTTGCTCTTGACGTTCTTTTTGCAGTTCAGCGATCGCTCCTTCCTCCACAAGGGGGGCGAGTCTGCCTAGAATGTTTTGGTTCGACTTCAATACTTGTTGGGATTTCGCTAACTGTTCTTGGGCCAAATCTCTCTGAGCCAGGGCTGATTTTACTTGCTCTTGCGAAGAACTTAACTGCTGCTGAGCATAATTTAATTGGTTCTGGGCAAAACCCAATTGTTGCTGTGCCACTGTCATTTGATCGCCGGCGGCTTTCTCAGCATCCTGAGCTTGCTTCAGTTGTTTTTCCAACTCCTGAACTTGGCCTTGAGCCGCAGCAACGCGAGACAGAAATTCCGATCGATAATTAACATAAAGTCCTTGCTGAGCAGCATCAAAATTTCCGCTTGCTCCCCTGTTGAGGTACAGCTCGTCAATCAAAGCTTGCAGCACTTGATTTTGTGCCGTGAGGCTCTGTCTGTCCCTGATTGTTGATTCTAGGTTAGAAGGAACAGGGCCTTGAATTTTGCCGTTGACAACATCTTCGTAAAATTTATTTTCCTTTTCCAGGGCTTCTTTAGTTTTCTGAACCGATGTTAAATCGGCACTGGGTGCAAGGGGGTTGAAAGTGAGCAGAGGCTGGTTTTTTTCCACACGATCGCCATTTTCAACGTGAAGTCTCACCACTGCGCCCGTAGCAGGTGCTTGGATGTCTCTAGCACCATCTTTGAGCTCCAATTGACCCACAGCGGGGACAGCTTGCTCTACGCTAGCAAAATAAGCCCAAACTACAGCAGAAGTGGTCATCAGCATGATCATCCACAAAAACAAGTGCGACCAAATCGCTGGTTTTTCGAGAATGACTGGTTGCTCAGAAAGTATTAACGATTTCATAGCCATTTGTTAGTTCTCAGTTGTTAAGCGTTAGCGATCAGTTGTGAGTTGTTAGAGCTCAGGTATTCGATGACTCTTGTTGTTGGAAGAGGCAGTAGTAACGCCCTTTAAGAGCCATTAATTCTTTATGAGTTCCCCGCTCGACTACAGAACCTTGATCCATCATAATAATTACATCAGCGTTTTGGATTGTAGTCAGGCGGTGAGTAATGAAAAACACCGTGCGGCCGGCGAAAGCTTCTGCTAAGTTATTGCAAACTTGGCGTTCGGAATGGTAGTCGAGGGCGCTTGTAGCTTCGTCCAAAATCAGCAGTTTCGGGTTTTGCAAAATCGTGCGGGCGATCGCCAAACGCTGCCTTTGACCCCCAGAAAGCGACGAACCCCGCTCTCCGACTATCGTATTGTAGCCAGCAGGCAAGCCCATAATAAAATCGTGAGCTACCGCTAATTTTGCAGCTCGCACAATCTCATCCGTACTCGCATCGGGATTGCTCAGAGCAATATTTTCCTGTACCGAGCAGTTAAACAGCAAAGTATCTTGCAGCACCACCCCAAGTTGGCTGCGGAGCGAGTACAGTTCCACCTTGGCAATGTCATACCCGTCAATAAAAATCCGGCCCGACAGAGGGGGATAAAGACGCTGCAACAGCTTCATTGCCGTACTTTTACCAGAACCGCTTCCCCCCACAATTCCCACAAAACTGCCAGGGGGAAATTCCAAATTCACATTCGCCAATTGCAGTGCGCCGCTCTCCAGAAATCGGAAGGAAACCTCCTCATAGGTAACCTGCCCTTGAATTGCCGGCAGCGGGATATTGCTCCGGTCTTCTTCGCTGGTTTCCGTCGGCGTATCGACCACATCCTTAAGCATATCGATCGACATAGAGACTTCTTGGAAACTCTGCCACACGCTCACAAACCGCAGCAGCGAACCAGTCACGTTCCCGGAAATAATTCGGAAAGCAATCAACTGACCCAAAGTAATCTCATTTCCCAGCACCAAATAAGCTCCCACCCACAACTGAGCTAAGTTACCCACCTGGTTTAAAAAGGCGCTAATCGTACCGGCTGTAGTCCCGGTGATAATGGTTTTAAAACTGGCTGTAATGTATTTTGCGTAGCGGCTCGACCACTCCCAACGGGATTTCAATTCAATATTTTGAGCCTTAACAGTTTGAATCCCGCTGACTACTTCCACTAGATAAGATTGAGAGTCAGAAAAACGCATATTTCTTTGTTTGATCAGGCGCAGCACCAGCGGATTGATTAGAATAATCATCAGCCCCAGTATCGGTACCACTGCCAAAGATACAAACGTTAGCTGCACGCTGTAGGAGAGCATCACGGCGACGTAAACCACCGAAAATACCGCATCAAGAACCACTGTCAGAGCTGTACTCGTCATGAATTCCCGAATCTGGCCCATCATGCTGAATTTGTAGACCAGATCTCCCACCCGCCGATTGTCAAAGTAATTTTGGGGCAGCCGGAGTAAGTGGTCGATGACTTCTGCACTCAATTTGACATCGATGCGGTTTGAGGTATCTATAAACAAAAAGGTACGTAAACCGTTGAGCAGTCCTTCAAACAGAGCAACACCTAACAGAAATGCCCCCAAAATATCCAAGGTGTCAATGCTGCGCTGACCTAAGACTTTATCAATAATTACTTGGCTGATTAATGGGTTGGCAAGACCAAATAACTGTACAAAAAACGAAGCGAGCAACACCTCAAAAAACACTGTCTTGTGTTCCATGAGCGCCGGCACAAACCACCAGAAGCTGAACTGCTCTTTTTGTTCGACTTGCGGAGCTTGCAGCAGCAGGACTTCTCCCTGTTCGCCCCAGATTTCTTTGAACTGAGGTATCCGCTTCCGCATCAGCCCCTGTTCGGGCGTGGCCATCACCAATTCTTGCTCGGTGATGCTGTAAATAATGGCAAAGCTATCTTGCCATTTAATCATTACGGGGGCTTTGATGCGGTTGATGGCTTCTGCTGGCACTTGCGCCAATTGGGGCGTGAGGCCGATGCTTTGGGCGATCGCCCCGCAGGCTTGCATACTGATAGAACCTGCGGTTTTTAACTGATTTTCTAGAACTTTGCGGATGATATCTCGACGAAATTTCAGGCCGAAATACTTGCTCAACATTTGGAAGCAAGCTAGCGGGCCCTCAATCTGCCCTTTGGCGCGGAAAACTGGGTATCTCCCCGCATCCTTTGGTTGGTCGGTTTTGGGTTCTGGGGGACGGTCAGGGCCGGGTAGAACCTCGATCAATTTTCCGGGCGGATTCTGCCCAGGGCCTGCTGTCTCTGTCGTGCCATCGAATGAGTCTGTTTCGGGTTGAGGTTCGGGGGGTTCCCGGAAGCCGACCAATCGCGCGCCGAGGCGGCCTTCTACTTTTAAGGATTTGGCTGCGTTTTCCACAGAGAAGCGGCTGCCGGTGGGAAAGTCGCCCAAGACGCCGCTGCTGACGAGCCAAACTCGATCGGCATCTAGCTCTTTGGCGATGTCTTGAGTTTTTTTGTTGCCGTTTGGTACGTTTACAACTGTCGCATCTTGCCAAGCTTGCAGGGTGAGTTCCTTGAGATTGGAAGTGCCGTCGGCTTGGCGCTGCAACTCCAGGCTCAACAGTTCAAATACTTCGCTCAAGGAACAGTGTTCGCGAAAGGCTTCTCCAAAAGTCGGCTGTTTTTCCAGTACGCTCAGGAAATCTTCGGCGGGTAGGACGATCGCGATCACATCTGTAGAGGCGATCGCTGTTTCGCAGGGAACCCCCCTGAGCAACCCAGCCCAGCCCAGGATTTCCTTCGACTGCACCAAGCGTAAACTTACGTGGCGCTGCGAGCGCTGGTCAAAGCCCAGCAGCCGGGCCTGACCTTGATAGATAATTGCCACCTGAGTCGGCATTTTTTCCCGTTCAAACAGGGGTTGCCCCGTCCGGTAGCCAAGGAGTTGGCATTTAGCCACCAAGGCTGTCAGAGCCGTCTCTGACAGTCGGTCAAAGGGAGGTGTTTGAGCTAGGAAATCCTGAATTTGGGAGAGGGAAACAGCGGAAGAAGTCATCCAATTTTAGATTTTAGATTTTAGATTTTAGATTGAATCCACAGATGAATCCAGGGGGTTTTTGTCAGGATGCTACGCTTTTTCAAGTCTCCACGGATAAATCCGGGGGCCCCTGACCCAATTGCTTGATTGTCATGAAATTGAAGACACGGAGGAGAGGGGCTGTAGCGGGCCTATTTGCGATATCTGTTCGGCGAGCCAGCTTTCAAAGAGTTCGTTAATCAAGTGCAGCCGCATCGATTCATCGAGTTGGGCCGGCATGAACTTTTCTAGTCGAATAATTACCATCCATTCTGCCAGAGGACGCGGCGTCCAGAGTTGATTTGGCTGGCTGACGGACAAAAGTTTGCTGATTGCCGGGTGGGGCTGGCTGAGGGGTACTGGGCCCAACAAGCCGCCTGACTTGGACTCTGGCCCTTCGGAATAGTCGCGGGCCACTTCAGCAAAGGTTTGTTCCCCTTCAAGGATGCGAAAGTAAAGTTCGTTTGCTAATGCTGGATTTTTGGTGCGTACCAGGGAATAGACTACGTGGTCTAGGCTGGCTTTGCGGGTTAAAAAATAATTATCTACTTTAGGTCTCCAAGTGGCTTGCTTAAATTTTTCGATCAGCAAGGGCCTGACGGCCATCTCTTGAAGTTCTTCTTCCGTCATATTTTGGCCGCGCAGCCAAGCTTCTTTGGCTTCCGGGGCTGTCAGTTGGTGTTGTGCCAGAAAGTTCTCGACGGCGGATTGGCGTTCTTCGTCGCTGCAACTAAAGGATGCGATCGCTTGGTCTACTATTACACCGCGCAAGAATTGCGGCATCAACTGGTAGCGCTTCAGGAGCGATGGCATATCCTGAGCTTGCAGTAATTTATCGCCTATTTGAAAAAGTCCTGTCATTTTTTTATCTCCAACTGACTTGCGCTTCCCCTTTTAATTTAGCTGTGGCAGGAAAAGAGCGACAACCACTAACCCCTCGATTCCCCGATGATAGCAGACCGTCAGTGGGCTAGCGCTATTGCTGTCTATTTCTTGACGTTCTGCCTAGCGAGGGGTTCCCCGCGGGTCTCATAATGGTAGCGGGATGCGAGAGTTGGAGAGTTGGAAAATCTTTACTTCTGCCATCTTCCTTCTTGCCTCAACATCCATCCGTTAAATCCCGTACACTGCTTAGTTGCTGAACTTCCTTCTTCCTTCACTCTCGCAATAGTCTTTCAAAGAGTGTTTCGAGTTGGGTCGAGCAAGCGCGACTGTCGAGATATTTCGGGTTTGCCGCCATTTTTTGGTGGATTCGCTCGCGGTAGTGCCGACGCAGTTCTGGGTTGGTTCCCAGTGCTGTGCTCAGCTCTAAATAAGAGTTCTCGCTGTTTGCTACCAGTTCCGGAAGTAGTAGTTCTTCGAGCACGGCGGCTGATTGTCGAGATCGAGTTGTTTGCCCTTTTCTTACCACTACAGGCAACCCCACCAACAGGGGTTCTGCTAAGGAGCAGCCACTGCTGTATGGATAGGAGTCTAAATATATATCAGCCAATTCCAGACATTTTATGCAATCGGCGCGAGATGGCAGCGCTTTAATCACAACTAAGCGCTTTTTACAACCAAATTCGGCAAAGAGCGATCGAATTTGGTTGTAAAAAGGCACCGTCGGATAGTTTTCTGAGCGGGAACTAAAGGGATACAAAACTAAAATAGAATTTGGTACGGCAGCAATAATTTTTGCCCAAGTTTCTCTCAATTCTGGGATAATTGTCAAAGCTGGAGCGCCGGACATGAACACTACAGATTCGTCGGTGGCTCCCCAACTCCTGCGAGTCGGTTCAACTCTGCCAGGTGCTGATCCTACAGTATAGCTTAAACAAACTCCCGACCCTTCTAAACTAATTAATTTTTCGCGATACTCTGCTGCTGCACCTGCGCGCAATGTCAAATCTCCAGCAATGAAATAATCGATATTTCGGGTGCCGGTGGTTGCGGGGGTTGATGCACCGGTAGCTATTTGCACCCGCGCTAGTCGGTGCAGGCACAGGAGGGCACTTGGTTGAGAAGTGTCGCTAGTATTGGTGCAGATTAGCAGAATATCTAAATCGTGCGATCGCATTTCTCGAACTTGATTGGGCAAATCTTCTGACAGTTGCACCAGTTTGTCGGCGCAATTTTCGCAATATTTCCCCAGTCGCTCGTCTTGTACCTGGAAATAGTACACGATTATTTCAAATTTGCTTCTGTCTAAATATTCAAAACTCGAAATGGCAGCACGAGTCTCGGATTCATCACTAATTTTATCAAGCAAAAAGCCAACTCGTATTTTAGTTCTTTCAGGTTCTCTATGAGGAAAATTCCATTCTATTTGACAGCCGATATTTTTCAAATGAAATTCCAGAATATCAGCTCGCTGACTCAATATATGGAGTAGATTGACCTCGCTAAAATACAAAGGTTGGAATCTAACATTTTTCGCAATAAAATCCCCCAAATAACGCCAAACTTCTGAATCGGGAAAACTAGCGATATTAGCAGCGACGTACTTGATTAACTGCTGGAAATATTCAGAGTACCTTTCTACTTCCCAGTTTTGTTTAAAATAACCGGGAGACTGAAATATAAATTTCAGAAAATCGTCAAAAAACCACTGGGGAATCGCTGCATTGTTATATTCAAGTGGCAACTGATAAGCGTCGCGGTACAGCATCGCTGCGAGGAGATATTGCATCTTCTCGGCAATTTCTCCTCCTTCAGCAAGTTTCGAGGATAACTGCTGAACAAAACTTTGTTCTGACTCAGTTAAACTTTCATTTTTGAGGGCGCTATCTAGTAGCAATTTATGAGCTTTACCCATATCTTTCGAGTAAGCAGTTTCTAATTTTTCCGCTGGCAAATTCAGCCAATATTCAGCTAGCTGTTGGCGGTATGGGCGCAGCGCGAGAAGAGGCTGTTTTGAGGGAAATTTATTGTATTGATCAAGCAGTGGTGACAATTCCGATAAACTCGGCTGGGTTCTCAATGCCAACTTTTGGCGGATTGTCTGTTTGATTTGTTGCTCCAGGAAACTGTAATCAGGACTATTTAGTAGTTTTTTGTAAAATCTGACTACATCCTTATGATTTTCCCCAGCAGCGAAGTTTTTCCAAGTTTGTTGTTCGGGATGAATCCGCAGCGACGACAGTTTTTCGTCTACAAATCCGATGTGATAGTTTCCCATGATTCGCCACCACATATCTAAGTCTACATACTGAGATAATCCCGAATCAAATAATCCTATTTCTGCAAAAACTCGCGCGGCAATTAAGACGGTACTCGGTTCGCCAATTTTATTTATGGGGTTGCTCAAGCAGTTAGTATCAGCCAGTAATTCTTTTCCGGGCTGAATAGATTTTAAATTCGACCAACTTTTATGCAAATCTTTAATTGATTGGGAAGCTATGCGCAAAATCGGGTTAGATTCATCGTCAGCTATGGTGATGCCGCGCGGGGAAAAAACCATACCTATTTCTGGGTTTTGTTGGGCGATTGCGACCATTTTCTCAATACATTCTGGCGCGAGCAAGTCGTCTTGAAACAAAAACTTAATGTATTGACCTTTTGCTTGAGATATGCAAAAGTTCCAGTTTTGTGATAAACCGTAGTTGCGGTGCAGTACGATGCGGAAATCGACTGAAGTTTGTAATTGGAATGATTGGGCGATCGCAATTGTGCGGTCTGTGGAGCCGTCATCGGATATAATCAGTTCTATGTTAGGGTATGTTTGGGCCAAAGCACTTTGAATTGCTTCCCCAATAAATGCTTCTCCGTTGTATGTCGGAATGCAAATGCTAACCTTCGGCTGCTCGTTTGGCAGTTCTCCTTTTAATTGACTTTGTTGCTGTGATGGTGGCAAGTTAGCCCTAATTTTTGCCGACTTCGCTTTGGCTGTTCCTGACAGAGGTATGCTTTGAAAGTTATCGGTAATCTCGGCAATATATTCGAGACGTTTGCTAATTTTATTACCTGTAACTTGCGGGTTGAGTAAAGTCTTAATTTCTTCTGCCGCCACCGCTCCCATTTGTTGAGCTTCCCGGTAATTGTTAAAGACGTACCGCATTAAATCTGCAGCGTGTTCGACATCTGCTTCGGCCCAAACATTGCCTTTTTTGTAAGGCCCGCAATCTTGCTCAATTGGGATTAACTTATACTTGACTAAATAGCTATTGCCGACATTCATAAATTCTGTATTTGATGAATAGCCGGTGGCAATTACGGGTTTCCCGTAAAACATGGCTTCAGCCATTGTTAATCCAAATCCTTCGCAGCGGTGCAGGGATACATAACAGTCGCAATTATACAGCAAACCGTTAAGTTTATTTTTGGACAAATACCCGTCTAGATGTTTGATATTTGAAGAATTAGCTATGGCAGATTTTAATAAATTTTGCTCCTCTAAATGTTTGTTTGAATTAGAAGATTTGATAATCAACAAGAGGCGGTCATCTTCGCCAAAAGCTTGTTTAAATGCTTGAATTGTCGCTAAAGTATTTTTGCGCTCAATGCGGCTGGAAAAGTCGAATACAAACAAGAAAATAAATTTATTTTTCGGTAAATTCAGTGCTTCTCTGTTCAGGGAAGGTGCGGGAAGATCAATACTTGGCATGATTTTGATGACAGGAATTGGCGCAAGTGCAGAAATTGCCTCGGCGCAGTAGTTGCTGTAAGTCCATATTTCGTGAAAGTGATTAAATGCTGGCTGCCATTCTGGGGGAAATGCGGGAAGTTCCCAGGCCCAAAAGCCGATATTGTATTTGTTTTCAAAATAGGTGGAACCTGTATGTTTGATAAAGGCTGCAACTTGATCGGCGTTGACTTGAATTAAGTTTACGGGATGGGGATTGTCTTGGCTAAAGTTTTGATATGTGGTGTCTTGTTTGCGGTGAGGACTGCGGGTAAAATTGTTTATGGCGAAGGGAATCCCGGCGGCTTCTGCAGCTCTGATATTAGCTCTGACACCTTCTCCTATACCAAATTCGCCGTTAATGTAGCCGGCGATGTTTATTCCTAGACTAGGGTTCATAGTTTCTAATGAATTTAGCACAGTGTAGTGTGGATTTTTTGAGACTGTTGGCGAATGTCTGAGGGGTGAAACCCCTCAGGCATCGCCGTCCTGAATAGGCAGAATGATTGTGTAATCACGCAGCCTATTAAATAATTTATTATGACTCTTCACCCCCGCGACTGCTCGTCAATTCCAGAAATGACAGCAACTGTGGCACGAACATTCTTTCCCAAAGGAAATCCATATACAGCACTTCCGGGTGTTATGAGGTACAATAAGAATAGATTAAAAAAATACACCAATGAAAGCATATTCAGTAGATTTGCGAACAAAAATAGTAGCAGCCCATATCGAGCAGAAGCTGTCGATCAGAAAAACAGCAGCGATATTTTCCGTCAGTAAAAGTTTAGTTCAAAAACTGGTCAAGCAACAAAAAATAGAGGGGAATTTACAGCCGAAACCCAGGGGGAAACCGAGATACAGTCATTTGAATAATTCCACAGCTTCTTTGAGAGAAATAGTGGCAGCACATCCCGATGCAACCTTACTAGAATTGTGTGAGTTATTTGCCCAGAAGACGGGAAATTGGGTGGGTAGAACAGCCATGTGTAACGCCTTACAAAAGTTGGGATTAAATCGTAAAAAAAAACAGTGAGAAGTAGCCAAGCCGGAATAGAAAGAGTCATGAAGTTAAGGTTAGAGTATTGGGAAAAAGTCAAGCATATCGACCCACACAATGAGCGTGTTTTTAGATGATACTATTGTAATTTTGTTGGGATTCTGCTTGACTGAACAGCCTATTGTTTGTGCTTGTCGTTGATTCTGTCCGTAAAAACTGCATTTAGAGCGATAATTCTCAGGATGGTTTTTGGTTTCGGCTTGAACACCGACACTCACACTGGTGACAGATGCTAGGAGCAAATTTGCCACCAAAACCGCTTTATAAAACAAAGATGAGTTGAGTTTCATGGATTGGGTAATTTAGAGAAAAATAACTAACTTTATGTTACCCCAATATTCATACTGTGATGTTTTAATCAGGATATATAGCGATCGCAAATGAATTGTAAATCACAAATCATGTATAATAATGAGGACGTAAATCTCAGTAGGAGTTGAGATGTCTCAAAAGAAATCGGCACAAAAAGTGGAGCATGAAGTCCAAGCTTTATTGTAACTCGAAAATTTTATTGCCAGCAATCCCGACCCAAGAGAACTTAAAAAAGCTGCTTCTATCCGCATGTTAATTGAAGGGGTTCCCCGCGAAACTCTTCAAAAGATATTGGGAGTATCATCTCCATTTATCAGTAAGTGGAAAATCAATTATGCGTTGCAGGGAATTGAAGGGTTGCGCTTAAATCATCAGGGTTCGCGGGGACAACTTAAGCCTGAATAACGAGCGGAAGTCATCCAATGGTTAACCAATAAAAACCAGTGGGATTTATCCGAATTGTCAAATTATATAGCCGAGCGATATCAGATTGAATTTCAATCAAAAACTAGCTACTACCAACTTTTTAATTCAGCGGGAATTAGCTGGAAAAAATTTCAAAAAAAGAATCCAAAACGTGATGAATACCTCGTCAAAAAAAAGCACCAAGAAATCTGTGAAATTCTGGAAGAACACCGCTCAGCTATAGAAGCGAGAAAGCTTGTGGTGTATTTGATTGATGAGTGTCATCTATTGTGGGAAGATGTCTGTGGTTATCTTTGGGGAAGGCGCAACGAGAGAATAGAAATACCAAGGCGTGAATCAGATAGAAAAACAAACTTATTATGACGCAGTAAATTATTTAACAAAACAGTTTGTTCTGCGAGAATATGCAACGGCAAATTCTGAGAATACAGTGGCTTACTTAAAAGACTTACAATCTTTAAATCCCGAAGCCAGACATTTGATTATTGGGGATGGAGCCAGCTATCACAAATATAAAGAAATGAAAGCTTACCTAGAAGAAATTAATCAAGGTAAAGAGCGGGATGAATGGCCTTTAACTTGTGTCCTGTTTGCTCCTAATGCAAGGCAGCAGAATCCAGTCGAAGATATTTGGCTTCATGCCAAGACTTGGGTGAGAAAATTTGGGAATCGGCTCAGTTATGAATGCCTTGGTTAAATGGTTTTTCAATTTTACCATACAGTCACAAAGCTTTGACTTTCTCAAGTTACACAAATTTGGTATTTTTGAACCAACACTCAATGGAACTGCTGCTCGATCGAACCCTTAATTAATTTACGAATGATTTGCGATCGCTATAACAGCGAGATATGGCTAAAGTTGCGAAACTGCGATCGGTCTAACTGACCTATTCCTCTCAAAAACAGCTCTCGGTTTCAAAGCAATTCTCAACAATAGCCACAGCGCTCGCCATTCTCCGGGAGTTTCCTGGCGCTGCCACTGGCCCGGCCGACAGTACAGCATTTCGATCAAACAGCGGTGCTGGCTAATGTTCAGGCGATCGAACGCAATTCGCACAGTTGGAAATTCCACAAAACTGCACTCTTTTCCATCCCGAAAACTTGACTCCAACTGAGATTTATCGCTCACCAACTCAATCTTAGCCACAGGAATAAAACAGTTCTCTTCCATGATTTCCAGAGTCGCAGAATCGCAATCAATTAAACCTTTGGCTAAACGACGCTCTGTGCCCAACTCAACAACAGACGGCGCTACCGAGCTCCTTGGTTTGACTGCCGCACTGGGAGAGAGTGGTTTCATTTTCCCCTGGGATACACTTGTCTCAAAGGCATATTTTTGCGACATCTCTGGTGCTGTAAAACTTTCTTTACTGCCTTTATTTTTCACCGCAAAACTTGGCCACTGCGTCAAAGCAACTTCCGCGCCACTTTCCGAAATTACAGTGGTTATACCCCAAAAACTTTTACCGCCAATATTCAATTGTACAACCCTGCGTAAATTGAACCATTCGTAAATGTCCGGCTTAGGAATATCCACCAAAATCAGCAATGCAATCCCGATCATCAGCAGGTTGTAACCGCTCCAAATCCAGCCCAAACTCATTCCTTTTGACAAATGTGCACTTTCGGATATTGACTGTACGGTGTCAACATTTTTAACTAAATTAATGTTTAAATTGTGCCACAAACTGACTGCTGTAGCTGCGAACAATACAATCAAAGGCCATCCCAAATTCCAGTTAAAACGAAAGCGATCGCTCGCCATTCCTTTTGGCGTCACCTGAAACCCTTTCCCAAAGGGATTCAGCATGGAACTCACCACCGTCACCGCTAAAGGAATACACTGGACGAACGAATAAACATCGGAAAGCAAAGCCGATCCAGATCTGCGGTTCAGCCAAGAAAACACAGTAAGTTGCACCAAATAGTAAGGCAGGAAAAAGTACAGTAATTCCCGCGCACTTGCCCGCAAAGGAATTATGCCGAAAAATGAATAAGCTACAGGTATCAACAGATATAAAACCTTGGTTAAACTGGTAAACCAGTGCAGCAATCCTTCTAAATGAGACAGCCTTTGTACGAATCTGAGACCGCGAATTGTTAAAGGATTGGAATCAATAAAAAATGCCTGAAGAGTGCCTCGCGCCCAGCGTAGCCTTTGATTTAGATGAGCTTCTATATTTTCAGCCGCCAAACCAGCACTCAATTTTTCATCTAAATAAACTAATTGATATCCGGTTGCTGACAGCCGAATTCCGGTAAAATAATCTTCGCAGATTGAATCTGTGACCAATCCTCCCGCTGCTTCTAAAGCAGTCCGCCTCACAACAAAAGATGTACCGCAACAAACCACGCTGTCGGCGCTGTCTTTGATGATTTCAATTTGCCGATAAAAGATTTCTTCTTCCGGCGCCAGCACATTTTCTAAACCTAAATTACGAGAGATGGGGTCGTGATTGTAAAAGCTTTGCGGTGTTTGAACGAGGGCGATTTCGGGATTTTGAAAAAATCCAACTGTGCGAGTTAAAAAGTTCTTAGTGGGAATAAAATCCGCATCGAAAACTACAATTAGTTCTCCATTTGTAAGGGCTGTGGCATGATTAATGTTTCCAGCTTTGGCGTGAATATTATCTGGTCTGGTTATATACTCGCATCCCAGTTCTTTTGCCAGCAACTTGATTTCAGACCGCTTAGTATCGTCAAGCAAATATACTTTTTTGTTGGGATAATCTAATGCTTGACAGCCGATTACACTGCGCCGTAAAATGAAAGCCGGTTCATTGTAGGTTGGGATGAAAATATCTACTGGCGGGGTGAAGTTTCCAGCTTCAACTGCAACTGCCATGCGATCGGCTTCTCGACGCCGGTCTTTCATTCTCAGCATTAAATACAGTTGAATACTGGTGTTGAAAACCAGTAACATTTCTAGGAAAAACAGCCCCAAACTAAAGATACCGTTGAGGGGATCGGTTAAATTTAGAGTAGCGAGCGATCGCCATAAAACGTAGCGAATGGTTAAAGCCAGAACAATTGCAACTACCACAGCGCGCGACCATTTCTGCGGTTGAGGCGAAATTTTAATTGCAGCTAAAGCAACGGAGACAAGCACGATAGTCGGCACTAACAAATACATCTTGCTCGTAGCAGGCACTTGCAGCCACACAGGCGGGTTTTGTTGCCAAGTGTTGATTGTGGCAAAAATACCGCTGACTGTACCTTCACTGCCAAACCAGGCTGCGGCGATCGCACCTGCGAAAGCAACCGCCCCCAACACGACTAGCGTTGCCGTCTGCACCCGCGAAATCCGCCCAAAGCGGCGTTTCAAGTCTTGAAAATCAAATCTTGAAGTTGTCATAAAATAATTTTAAAGTCCCGATCGTGCATGCAACAGTAAGGGTTTGCTGCTGTCCACTTTTTAATTCTGTGGAAAATTCCGACACACCCCCATTAGTATATTTACATTTTTTAACATTCTGACCATTGTATGATAATTCATCTTGCTTGCTGTTGCCAAACTGCTTAGCGAGTCCAAACCTGGCAAAATATAGCAGAAGGAAGAAGGAAGAAGGTTTGAGTTACCCAGGAGAGAAGTCATATGGATTCCGGTAACACTGGAATGATGGGGAGTGGGGAGTGGGGGAATGTGGAATTATTGACCTTGACTTTATCATTCCCACTCAACCGGAAAAGATATCAGAAGCAATCTTCGGCAAGGATTTCAGCAATGTCGGCAACAGGCTTTCGGGCCTATTCCATAATAAAAAATAATTCTTGTGGGCCGTTTCTGCGACGCCGCCCATAAAAAGCTGATTGAAAATACTGCCACATCTGGGTCATAAACGTCGGGCACGCTTGCTATAGTTCAAAAAAAATTACAGAAGTTCTCAATCTTGGTGAGGTATGCCCTATGCCCACGGAGGCCTATGCCCACGGAGGCCTATGCCCGCTTATCAAGCGTGGATCTCATGTTACTGAGCAAGGCTATATCTTGTCTACAAATCAAATAGGATTGCTATATCAAACTATAGCAATCCATAAAATTTAGCAATTAGATGAATGTGACATCTAACTAAAGGTAGATTAATTTTATATTAATTTAAAAAAATTACCGCGTTCGCAGCACAAAAATTTAGCCATCCAAAAACTAATCAGCCATTTCTAATTGCGAGATTGCATAGCGGGCGACAGCCAAACTAACTCTGGCTTGTTCTATTTCCGACAATTGGGCCCAAGGTCTTGTAGTAGCCATGACTAATTCCCCCCCTTCCGAATCAACATCTCGCATGGCATAAGCCAAAGGACGTGCCAACACCTGCAAATCTTCCTCAGCCCACTGAGGCAAAATATCTAAGACGCACTCTACCATTTGGTCAGCTAAAGATTGATACTTAACAGTGGCGTTTTGCACGCTTTGAGCGATGCTGGCCAGAAAATCTTGAGGAACGCGAGCAAATTTCTCGCGCAAAGACTTGTGCAGAGCAGTCGTCAGCCAAACTTGTTCTAATTGCGAGAATAAAACTTGCGACTTCAGGGCAATATCGCTGTCGCTGAAGGAATCAGATAGCGCAAATTCCTGCTCTAGGGCAGCTAAATAAGATTCGGATTCAAGCTGTGCAGGATTCCAGGGATAAGCAACATCAGTCTGAACAATTGTGGCGAGAAGTTCCATCTGGGCTTGAGTTTGTGAGTCGCGAAAATATTCAGAATCAGTAGATTGGGTAGCCATGATGTAATACCTAGGTGGGAAAAGGAAAAGACAGAAGGGGGACTGTGCCAAGAGCTAGTTGCGAGCCATCAGTGGTGAGTAACTCTTTTAAATTCAGACTGGACACTCAAGGCCCAGAACTTTGCTGTGCCAGTAGCCGCTTGTCTTCATTAGCTACACCCGCACCTTAATTCGTTCCGCAATCAGTCTCACTGTACCCCGAAGTTTTAGGAACCTCAATAGTGAACTCAAAAATCTGACCTTGAGAACTGCCAAATTTTAGCTGAGTCCCGCTGCGTAGCAGAAATTCTTGGTGGTGAACTCTCTGCCATCCCTCAGATCCCAAAACTAGAGTCCCGTAGCGAGAAAAATCGCGCAGGAAGTAGCTAGGTTCTTCCCGGCTATCTCCGATAGTGTTCCGGCAGAAAATCTCGGCGTGTTTTTGAGAAACCCACTGTTCTCGAATCACTACGTCATTTTCTTCCCAGCGTCCGACTCGAACCATACCTGCGCGAATCGGCCAAACCTGATTAATCGATTCGGTGGATTTGGCATTTGGTCGATCGCGCCCCCGCAAATAAGCACAAGACGGCAACCGTCCCAACCAAGTAGAAGAATTTAAAGGCAATTCTGTTTTGAGGTCATCTACCGGCTCAGTTAGCTGACCGTCAAACTCAGGGTGCATATAAAGCACAGGCAGCGTCCAAGCCGGTTGATTGAACTTGTAGAGGGTCAATAACTGCTGTCTGGCGACGGCGACTGCCCGATCGATCGACATCCGTCCGGCCAAAGCTTGGGCAAAAGTTTGGATAAAACTCCGGGCCTCGCGATCGGCGATCGAGTCCCGCATCCCCAACACCGCAGGCACCCCGTGATGAATCAGTACCTCAGCCAAACTGCTGCGGGCGATCGCCTGTTGCTGACCGTTAGTTGAGTGCAGCCTCTCCACCGCCGGCTGAGCTCCCCAGCAGGCATTAAACACCGCCAGAGTCACGCGGCACCGAACTAAAACCTGAGCCAGTTCAGTGCCATTAATCGCCGTTTCCGGCCCCAAAAACAGCAAACCGCCGTCGGGGCCCGGTATCCCGTGGCCTGCGTAAAACAGAATGTTGTAAGCTTGCGTTTCCAGCCGAGAAATGAGTTCCGCCGGAGTAGGTTCGATCAGAGTATCGACGCGAGTCGGAACGCTGATGTCAAAATATTTGTCGCTGTCGTCGGTTTGAAAAGCACTTTCCAGAACGCCAGCTAGGGCGAGTGCTTCTTCTCCCAACTGCAAATGACCGTTATTACTCTTGGAAAATTGAGAATTAGCACCGCCGCCGGGTTCTGCTTGTCCCAAAACTAGCAAAATGTTGAGCGACTCCGCAGGCTGCAGGGGTGGCAAAGGTTCAACATTGCTGGTAGTTCGGCTGAACAGCAGTTGCTGCGACAGAGAAATTGCCGGTTGACCGGCTTGAGGCTGCATAATTTCCCAAGGTAAAGCAATTAAATACGGTTCGCGCAAGTCTACGCGCACTCGCAGAGGTAGATTTTGCCCGATCGCGATACCTTTACTTTCCTGGAGACTACCCTGAATCGGCCCTTCAAACAGCCACTGCCAAAGATTAATCCCCAAATGCTGCATCAGGCGGCTGCTGTAGCTTGCCGGTGGCCGAGGCGGATGCTGATCCCCTTTGTCGCCCCACCCCTGTTGACCGAGGTGGAGCGGAACAGAGGGCGTCGCTGGAGCGAGGTGGAGCGACTGAGGACTTCGTTGTTCAGTTTCTGCCAGTATATTCTGGTTGTTTTCCGGCGAGACGAAACTTCCATCAGGATTTAGGGGCAATTCGTGAATTGTCCCGGAGGGCGAAAACATTTCCTGCCAAGCTTTCCAAGATTGGGAGAGGGTATCGGGCCACATACAGTCGTGGTGAACGTACCCGCTGGGATAAGGAGCTTGTAGAACCCAAGTGGCAAAATGGTTTGCCCCAGCGGTTCTCAGGCGAGCGATCGCTATACTGAGGCAAGGACTTTCAGGGCGCGCCATTCACAACTACCGACTCTGGATATAGGGTGGGATTGAGTTTCTCTATTTGTAGTTTATCGGGTTTGGGGTGCGATCGAGTGCGTGAGATTGCTTTGGCAGTTTTTACTTTTACTTAGTGCCCAAAAATTTATCTATATTAGGTAAATCTACCCAAGTTCCCGTAGCATTCGACTCCTGGGTCAAATCCATCAACAACTGTGAGTAAACCCCTTCTCTGAGGGACGGTATCAAAGATTTACCGGCATCTATTGCTTCTACCCACCTATCTACTACTCGAATAAACGGGGCAATTCTCCCGTCTGGATATACTTGAGGAAACTCCAATCTTTGAGGAATTTTGATTTCAGCTAAAGGTTCTCCACCTTGGGAACCCCACAAGCGAAATCCGTGGACGTAATCTTGCTGGTTGTCGCTTCCTAACACCAACGTACCCTTACTTCCGTATATTTCCACCCAGTGTCCCCGCCCTTGATAAGTAACAGAACTCAAACAAACTTGACAAGGAGTTCCCCCGGCTAATTCCAACATCAACGCGCACGAATCATCTGCATCAACTAATTTTAAATTTCCTGAATCATTCGGATCGGGCCGCCGCGAAATTCCTGTAATCAAATGCCCAGAAAGCCTTTGGGGCGGGCCGAACAGCCAGCTAATATAATCAAAAACGTGAGAACCAGTCGCGCCCAAAACTCCGCCGCCTAGATCTTTTTGCGCGTACCAATTCCAGGGGCGATTAGCATCAGCGCGGCTCGACACCAGCCAATCAATCTTAATTAAACGCTTCTCTCCCACATATTCTGCTGCCAATAATTCTGCTAGCATTTGCCATGCGGGGATGAAGCGAAACTCAAAGTCCATTGTGGCAATTGCTCTAGAACCACCATTTTTAAAATCGGTTGGAGATTCGTTGTTGGCCAATCGGTAAAGTTCCCTGGCTTCATTTGCTGTCAGGGCTGTGGGTTTTTCTAATAATAAATGCTTGCCTGCTTCCAAAACGGTTTTTGCCATTTCAAAATGCAAAAATGGCGGCGTGGAAATGCTGACGCCCGCCACTTCTGGGATGGCTACTATATCGGCGATCGAGTCGCAAGCGTAGGGGATATTGTGGGTAGAGGCGAGATCCTTTGCTTTGTCTAAATTCCGGTGGTAAACAGCCACAACCTCTGTCCGGTGATGGGCCTGGAAGCCGGGAAGGTGCACTTTTTGACCGAAACCTGTACCGACTACTGCTACGCCTATTTTTGACATAATTTAATAATTGGGAATTGTTAACTGTTGACTGTTGACTGTTCACTGTTGGCAGTTGTTAGTTGGCAGTTGGCAGTTGGCAGTTGTTAGTTGTTAGTTGTTAGTTGTTAGCTGCAACCAATAACTAATAACTAATGACTACTGACTAATGACTACTGACTAATGACTAATGACTACTGACTAACCACCCATTCAATTACTTGTTTTCCCAAACTAACGCCATCAAACAAGTCAATTTCTCTGATCCCTGTAGGGCTGGTGACATTAACTTCTGTGAGATAGCCGCCAATAATATCAATGCCGACAAAGTACAGTCCGTCCCGTTGCAGCACTGGTTCTAACTGATCACAAATTTGCAGTTCGCGATCGGTAATTTCTGTTTTTGCGACTCGGCCGCCGACGGCCATGTTGCCACGAAATTCATTGCCGGTGGGAATGCGGTTGATAGCACCGATGGGCTTGCCGTTCAACAATATAATCCGTTTATCTCCCTCTTTGGCTTCCGGCAGATAAGTCTGAACCATCACTGGAATTTGCCCTTGTTGAGTGCTAATTTCCACCAGGGAGTTGAGATTGCGATCGCCCGCTTCCAAGAACAAAATCCCCTCGCCAGCTTTGCCACCCAAGGGTTTAAGAACTGCTGCTCCTTTTTTCTCCACAAATTGCCGAATTACCTGCTTGTTTTGAGAAACAATTGTCTCAGGAATCGCTCCCTCAAATTGCAAAGCATACATCTTTTCATTCGCCGCCCGCAATCCTTTGGGACTGTTAACTACCAAAGTTTTAGCGGGATCGATGCCATCTAGAAGGTAAGTAGCGTAGAGGTAAGGAATGTTGACTGGGGGATCTGTCCGCATAAATACTGCATCCATTGCTTCCAGAGGCTGCAAAGTAGGATGTTCTACCTGGTACCAAGCCTCAGCAGCCTCCCAGCGTCCATCTACCACTTTTACTGGGGTGAGGGCTACCCGACTGAGCATTGCCCAGGTTTTGCCGCCGATGACGCTTAGTTCGTTGGCTTGAGCCGCCCAGACTTCGTGACCCAACTCTTGAGCTGCCTCCATCAGCGCTACGCTGGTATCGTGTCCTGGAATTAGTCGCGCGAGGGGATCGATGATGAATGCAAATTTCATTGTCAATTAAAATTAAGAATTGGTCGCAGGCAAATTTGGGCTAACGCAAAATTCGACAGGGAATGCCTCATTTTGCCGCTAGCAGCGGGTCTAGCTGGCCTAGAGCATCCAGTTTGTGGATGTCGTCGCAGCCGCCTATGTGTTGGTCGTTAATGAATATCTGGGGCAGGGTGCGGCCTCCGTTGGCTCGATCGCTCATTTGAGCCCGTGCTGCTTCATCTCCGTCGATCGCGTACTCTGTAAAATCAACCCCTTTTCGTTTCAGCAGTGCTTTGGCACGAATGCAAAACGGGCAGGTTCTCCAAGTGTAAATTTCTACTTTAGGGGTCATGGGACGCTCAAACAATAACAATATTTTTTAATTGTAATCTTAACCATAGTGCGGACTGTTTTTAGTTCCTCGGCTGAAACCCTCGATTTTTCCTTGGTAGCCAACTTGCCTTGGAACCTTGAAACCCTTATTCTACGGTTGCCTATAAAAAACTGTCCGAAGGATTGATCTTAACCAATCTTATTTTAATTTTTATATTTTAATTTTTATATATAGCAACATATAGCAACCTTATCTTTTGTACCGGAGGTTATTCATTGCTGAAACCCTTGCCACCAATTGCATTTGCCTTCTTCCTTTTTTTTACCCTGACTGAAGTCGCTATCGCTTTCTTCCTTCAACATCCGGCTCTATTTGCAGCGCACAACCGAAGCGAGGTGTCAAGTTATTTTTTATACAATTTTTTATATAAATTTAAGTAAACAAATACCCATGCTTAAAAAAACGGAGACATGGTAAAGGCAAACAGGTTGGTCATCAGCCTGCCTAGCGCTGCGGACCAACCTGCTTGTTTCGCTTTCTGCACGAACACATCATTCCTGCACCTGTCAGTAGGACTGCGATCGCAGTACCCGGTTCAGGAATAGAAGTTGAGCTTCTCGAAGGTGTGATGTATATTTGGGACAAACTCCCCTCGGTCGCCAATTGCGGGTCGGATGTCGTTGCTGTTGATGTCTGGCTGGAGGCACAGGCAGTAGAATAATTTCCCGGACCGCAGACATCTACTGCTGCTGCCGGAGGGGCGGCAGCTAGATAGTAAAACGCTGTTGCCATTGTGGCAGAGAGTCCAATTGCTAGTTTTGCCAGTGGCGTACACATAACTATTTAGTTAAACAGTGGTAAAATCGAAAAATAGAAATAGTCCTAGAGATTAGCGCTGTACGACGGGCAAGGATTTTAGAGTTCTTACAATAAATGGATGTATTCTCTCGCGGACGCCTGTAAAAGATAGTATAGCGCTTGAGATGAGTGCCCAAACACTTTAATAATATTATTCTCTTTCACCTTGACATTCCGTACCGTGGTTGGGCCAGAGTGAAGCAACCTCTTTTTGCAACCTCTGAAGCAACAGCCCTTACAGCCATTAACAAAGAGTCTTTTTACCTTGACCGCGGTCTCGGGCAATTATTTATTTAACCGAGCGCAAAATAGAGATGCTGTATTGTACTTTGCAATGCACAATCTGACTACTCTTTTATAATCTCATAGTTCGACTAGATCTGTCCTCAGTATATGTACGTATATTCCCCGATGTCAACTATTCAAAAGGAATATTTAAGTATTTACCGAGGGTAGAGGACGTATTGAATGAGCTGAGCAAGTCTGTCGCGGAGAGTTTCCATCCCAAGACCTTTGGCGGCCGAAATAAATACTGCTTGAGGAAATTCTTCTCGGGCGAGAGCGAGAGTATCTCCATCTACGGCATCGATTTTGTTAAAAACTACAAGGGCTGGCCCTGGCGTTACGGGCATATCGGTCAAAATATTCATGACAGATCGAATTTGGCTCTGCCACGCGGGATGGGAGAGATCGACGAGGTGCAGCAAAGCATCGGCATCAGTGACTTCTTCGAGGGTAGCCCGGAAAGCGTCGATCAAGGCGGGGGGCAGTTCGCGAATAAAGCCCACTGTATCTGTGAGGACGATCGACAGCGGTTCCCTGGTGACAGTGCCGGGAATGGTCAACCGTCGAGTTGTGGGGTCGAGGGTGGCAAATAACTGGTCGGCGGCGTAGACCTCGGAATTTGTGAGCAGGTTGAGCAGAGTCGATTTACCTGCGTTGGTGTAGCCAACGATCGCCACTGAGGGTACATCGTGATGATGGCGGTTCTGCCGCAGCCGGAAGCGGTGCGCCAGCAGTTGATTTACTTCTTGCTGCAATCGAGAAATGCGTTTGGCGATCGTCCGCCGTTCGGTTTCTAGCTTGGTTTCCCCAGGGCCTCTAGTACCGATGCCGCCACCCTGTCTCGACATTGCCTGACCGCGACCTCTGAGCCGGGGCAGGGCGTACTCTAGCTGAGCGAGTTCGACTTGCAATTTACCCTCGCTCGATCGAGCTCTTTGGGCAAAGATGTCGAGAATTACCTCTGTTCGATCGACAACGCGAAGACCTATCTGAGTTTCCAAGTTCCGTATTTGTGCGGGGGCCAGGTCGCGATCGAATACCACGAGATTAGCACTAATCGTCTGAGCGGTGAGGGAAATTTCCTGAACTTTGCCTTCGCCGACGACTGTTTGCGGATGGGGGCGCGATCGTTTTTGGCGCACTGTTTGCAGAACCTGACCCCCGGCGCTTTCAACCAGCCGCGTGATTTCTGCGAGCCCGTCCTCAAACTCCAACTGAGTCATGTGCTGAGTCATGACACCTACCAACAGCACTTTGTCTTGGTCTGCATCGACCTGCTTAGCGACAAACTCTGCTTGAAACTCTGCTTCGAGTCCTTCCACCAAATCCAGAAAGTCTTGGTCAGCGAGTTCGTCCAAATTCAGCGGTTCTGATATTTTCCAGGGAAAGTGTGGAGTTTGAATTAGTGACTTTGGAATAGAAGGCTCTTCTATTTCATCAGTTGCATCTGGTTCTAACTGAGCGCTCAAAACAGAGAACTCAAAATTTGGCTGATCTCCCTGGGGTATCAGGTGAGCGAGATAAGTTTCTTGGATGTAACCAGTCGCACCGCCGCCGCGGCGCTGAAATCCTCCCCCGGTCAGTGTCAGCCAAACGAGGGCGTCCAGGCGCTGAATTGCCATTGCTGTGAGGGCTGCTTCGCTTGGGGTTTCTGGCTTCAGGTGGGTGGCGATGCAGCGAATGCCGCTGAGGCGACCTCCCCCGTAGCGGGGCAATTCTAGGGGCGCAATCTGCGTTTGCCGGGGTGAACCCACGCCGACGCGAATTACTTGTCCGCGGCGGTTGATGTAGGTGCAGATTGGTTTGTCTATTTCCGTGCTGATGGCGGCGACGCGCTGGGCGAATTCTGCAGTGGTGATGCGATCGCCCGGTAGTCTTTGGTGGTACAGCTTTTCGAGTTGCTTGAGCTGGCTGGACTTTAAACCTTGAAGATGGCCGTAGATGGTTTCGATAACTGTTTCTCCTGATCGCTCTGTTTATCTCCTATTTTAATTAACTCCCGCGCGATGTGTTCGGCTTTTGAGCTGAAATTTACTAAATTTTCTTGCGTCTAGGAGCTCGCGGATTCGGTATTGTCGAGTCACCAGCGCCGTTGTTTGTCGCTAGGGGGCGATGGAGCCTTTCACAGCGGGCATATCAACTTGCAGTTGTATTTAGTATCTACAGATACAGGCGATCGCTTAAAAATCTCCCTCAACAAAACTTAACACTTTATTTTCGGTTTCAAAATCCTCCTTTAGACTTGTGTTTATCTTGAGCCTACAGGCAGATAGCAAAGCAGAAATTAGGCCGCTACCATGAGAAGCGAAACATTGTTAAGGAATGTAAAAACATGGAAACTCGTCCTACTAACTTGCCTCCTACAGCGAATGCTTACAACGGCAAAGATCGGAATGCCTTTTTGTTTGGCTTCAACCCGCAAGCAGAACTTTGGAACGGTCGCTTAGCGATGATCGGTTTCTTAGCTTATTTGCTTTGGGATGCCGCTGGATATAGCGTTCTCCGTGACATACTTCACTTTCTGCCTACCTACATTGCTCAGTAATGAGTAGCGGTATTTCCTGTCTGGCAGCGTGACTAAATGCCGCCACTGCCAGACAGGCTAAAAGTTACAAATGGCAGCGAGTATGGTTTTGTCCCTTTGTATCTTTCGTTACTTTTGAATGGCATTAAAAGACTTCTTGCTGTGATTCCATGATTACGGGTGGGGGCGCTGTCGCCGACGCAGTGAATATTGACAGCAACAGATATTTATGGCGTAAGGGCGATCGCCCCTGCTGTATTTTTGGCAAGAAATCTCATCGAGCATTTCTGATAATTTATGAAAAATAGGAGCATCAACAACGATGATTAACTCAAATTTACTGGCAGTAGTAGCATCGACTGTGACTGACACAGCATCAGGAAATTGGCAAAAGCCTCTGGTGATGTTTGTTTGCAATATCTTAGCATTGCTAGTTCTCAGCCGCCGAATTTGGTATCCCCACGTCGGACCGAAAATGCCTTTACCCTTTCCCTCTTTGTTCAACAATGTTAGCGTACCGGCATTTCTGGCTTGCATGAGCGCAGGTCATTTGCTCGGAGCATTCACGATTTTGACCCTCAACATCGACAAGTATTTTTAGGATAAATAGCATCGTTTTTGTGGCGATTTAGTGCTACAAATTGTATTAAGTAGGTTCAAAACCGCCCAAAAAATCAATGGCAGGGGTAAGTGAAAAGCACTCACCCCTAATTTTAATTTTATATATGGATTGGCGCAGAAATCGTTTTTTTTACCATCCACATTATATCAGCTTACTATGCTTAAACCCTTCAAATTTGACTGCAAATCCTTCACCTTGGGGAGCCGCACACATTAACCCAACTTGAACGATTGGTGAGTCAGTTAGATATGCCAATCGCATCATTGAATAGTCTGACCCATTCAAAGAGTATTGCACTTCCACCGTTTCAGCTCGGCGCTTTACCCGCAGCCACAGGGAAACTGGTGGCACTTCAAGCGGCATAACAGACCAATCGGAATAGTCTCGTGTCACAACCGCACTCACGTTTTGCACTCCCTCAACAAACTCAATGCCGCACTTGAGCCAGATATTTTCGCTTTCTCGAATCATCAATCCTGCTTGATCGTAGAGCGATTGATAGCAACCAGTAATTTTGACTTCTGCTGTAAAGTCGCCTGAAACTTGACGGTAGTAAAAGTTGCCGTTATCGCGAATGAATCCGTAATGAGTTTGCCGCCAAAAGTCAGTCTTTGCCCCGGCGGTAATATGGATAACGTCGTTATCCTCATGCCATTGTAAAGGTTCGTTGTACCATTGCATTGTTTGCATCTCCTGCTAACTTCCTCCAATTCCGTGCAGTACTAAATCGGCCAAAAAATGAGATAACATAGCGTATTCTAATCCCCAACGCCAGTAAAGAAAACCAAAGGGAATTCCTAAGAGGGCATTGAGTGTAATGGTGCGGAGAATGACGATTGGGGTTAGCCCCCAAAGATTGGCAGCGGCAGGCAAATGACCCACGCCAAACAATATTGCCGCCGCCACAATTGCCAGCCAAAAAATCCATGTAGAGGGTTGCAGTTTGTCTCGCTCAAAAATCTTCCAAAGTAGCCACGCCATCAATGTCATAGCGAATAGCCTCAGCAACAGTTCTTCGGTAATGCCTCCGTAAAAAGAAGCTAAGAGGCGTTTCCAGAGGTCAATTTCGAGCGTTGTTGGAGTTGCCGTTGGCGGCATCCAAGGTTGGAAAGCTAAACTCAATCCTATCAGGACAATGCCACCGATGCAGCCTACAATTAGCGCCGTGTTAAGGGCAGATTTAGAAAGAGTTGGAACAGGCTGTCGATACACCAGCGCACGAATGAGGGGGGTATCGAGTCCCATTGAGTTGCCTAGGCGTAGTCCAATCCAATTCAGGAGAATCAAAAGAAGTCCAGTTTGAAGGGCGGACGCAATAGCTATAACAGGTAACGGTGTAGGCAGTTGCGCGACTGCTGGATTCAGAGACAGCGCATAAGGAAATAATGCCAACGCTGCCAGAGTGCCCAGTAAGGCCCAAAATAGCGCCAATCGCAGGTGATGTTTTTTGGAACTATCTGTAGTCATAATTTTTGATTTTATCAATAATCATCTAATTAATAAATCAGAAATTATGCACTCCCACCACAGAAACCGGGTTTTTTATCACAAGAAGGGGTTCTCCGGCCCACCCCACAACACATAAAGTTTTTTGTGGGGTAGGCGGAAGAACCCGCCATGAAAGCTTTATTGACTTAATTCGACTGAATTTGCGAATTCAAAACCTTAGAAATTCGATCGCGCGTTTCCTCCAAATGAGCCCGCGTATAAGCATCAGCATTCCGATCCAAATTCCGAATACTCTTGCTCAAACCCTCCCGCAACTGCCGCAACTCGTACCAAGCCAAACTCCGCGCATCCTCTGGAACACTGGTTTTTCGCAGCACCATTCCGATCAAAATTGCTAAATGTTCCCGCTGCAAAGAACGCCGAAAAGTGGAAATTTGTATCTTCTTTTCCGACTGCAAAACCTCTTGCCAGATATCCTTTTGCACAGTATCCAA
The DNA here is from genome assembly GCF_036701585.1 of Microcoleus sp. POL10_C6. NCBI lineage: Bacteria > Bacillati > Cyanobacteriota > Cyanophyceae > Oscillatoriales > Microcoleaceae > Microcoleus > Microcoleus sp. POL10_C6. Next base: position 50,485 of record NZ_JAUBRB010000014.1, read on the forward strand.
CACTTCCGGCAACCTCAAAGCAGTTTCCGGTGATGATTTCAACTCCGCATCCCGCAGTCTCGCCAAACGCATCGGAGATAGCAAAACCCGCAACACAAACCGCTGCAAAAAAGTAATTCGATCGCCGATCGGGTAATCTAGAGGAAACACTAAAGCCGGACTTCCCCAGTGTTCCCAGCGGGAAGGCGCCAATTTATTCAGCAATTCCGGCGCAAAACTAAACGCATCCGGGGCAAAAACGTACTTTTCTAATGTTGCTAATGCTTCTCGCTGCTGAGAAAGCTCGATCGGCACAAACGGCAACTTCGCATTAGCATCTCCAGGGCGAAGCCGGTTAAACGACTGCCCGCCGACGTACAAAGTAGCATTCATCACCTGCTGAACATAATACCCGAACACCGAATCAAACATCACCCGCAGTTCGTTATAACCGTCTTCCCCAGCCGGAATTCGCTTTTCTAAACGCTTCCACATCGCCCTAGCATTATCCAATTGCCATTGCGAATACCTCAGCATATTAGCGCTGAGATCGAAAGTATTTGCAGCGGGATCGAGAGTATCAAAAGAATCTTCATCCGGCGCGTAAGCTAATTGCTGTTCCGCAGCGCGGCTGGCAATTTGTTGCAGCGCTGGTAAGTCGCTGTTCGGGTTTGGGCCGCCAATCACCTTGTAACCGTACTCGATCGCCCAATCGTCGTAAGGCCCTACAATCGTTGGAAAATAGTCGCCCTGCACAGTTCCCTGCGGTGCCAAATTAATCGGCACATAATCCATCACCGACGCAATCATACCTTGCGTGCGAGTTACCTGAGTATTGTTCAAATCCTCCGGTTGCAGCATCGTACTCCCGTGAAAATTGTGCCTCAAACCAAGAGTGTGACCTACTTCGTGGGCCGTCAAAAATCGGATATATTCATTAACATAATTGTCAATCGTCCCACTGCTAGGCGCTGCATTTTGCAACAGATCCATCGACATTGCCCCGATCGCAAACTGCCGGCTAGATTCCAACCCAAAACACATATCCGAACTCGACATCAACCGCGATAAAGAGGAGCGCTTTTGCTCTTGGTATCTTTCTACCAAAGTCGGCAAATCCTCAGCAATTCCACCTCGATCATTTTCCCCGCTGCTTTTTCCTAAATCCCCATTTTCTAGCACATTTAAATAGCGAGAATACATCCCAAACTGACAGGGATTGGTATTAGAACCGTTTCGGCCTTGAAAACTCTTAGATAGCGATTTATTTTGTTCCACCAAAGCCCGATAACCCTGTTTGATTTCCCGGACAACATTAGCATCCAACAGAATGTCAGCATCCAAAATTTCCCCCGTCAGCGGGTTAGTGCGAGACGGCCCGATGCCGGCAAACTGAGGCTCAAAAGAACTCGACCAGCGGATAGTATTGTAGCGAACGTCAGCCGGGTCCCATTTAGCATTGTCCGGCATTTGTTTGACCTGAATTGCCTCAGTAAAACCTGCCTTTTCAAAAGCTTTGTTCCACTCCAAAACCCCCTCGCGAATTGCGTTTCGGTATTCGGGAGGCACATTATTTTCAATCCAAAAGACGATCGGCTGTACCGGAGGCGACATCGGCGCCGTCGGGATTTGCTTTTGCAAATGCCAGCGATTGATATAGCGCACAAAAGGCTCCCGGCTGCTCTTGTCAGAAAAGTCCTTATATGCTGTGAGAAAATAGCCTACTCGCTCGTCCGCAAGTCGGGGCCGATAGCCGTTATTTAGCGGGACTTCCGAGAAGCTGTAGTGAATGCGGAGGTTAAAAGCCCGACTGTCAGGAACCGAAGGTAAATAGTTAACTTCACTGTCATTATCGCTAGAAAAACCATAGACAGAAGCAATCTCCACATTCAGCGGAAACGCTTTAACATCTTTAAAAGAAGACTTGTCTGCATCGATCGAGTAAGAAGAACCCAAAAGCATCGGCAAAATCGCTTTTACCCCTGGTAAATCGCGTTTTTCGCTCATCAGCAAATCGCCTAAATCGATCAGCAGAGTTTGTTTTTGCGGATGAATGCTTTTGAGAGGCAAAGAATAGAGAATCGAGTCGCTAAATCCCCGTGCTACCGAACCTGCTTGCGGGTCGCCCGGACTTGTGCGAAAATTTATATTTGGGATCACAAACTGCACGTTATTTTGGACGCGCCGCAGTTGAAACAAGAAATCGCCGATCGGCATTCCGCTCAAAATGCCCGACTCCCCCAAACCCGAAGCCAATGTCACAAAGCACAGGAACTTTTTGTTTAGTTGTTGCGGTTTAATTTCCAGATATACTTTATCAGTTGCTTGATTGCGGTAAAGAGTAAATAATCCCTCTAACTTTTGCGCGTCTTTGACAACCTCTTCAAAGGGGGCCAGAGTTGGCTGTTCGCTACTTTGTTCGTTGCTGGGCGGCCCAGATGATAAAGCTAAAGGTAAAAAGAAACCTTTATACAAACTGAAACAGAAAAATGCTAAAGATAATATAAAAAATATCAAAGGCCAATTTTTTCTTGGACTTTTGATCTGTTGATTTTTGCTATTTTCTGGAAATATCAATCTTTTCATTTTCACTACTATTTAGCCGCCGGAAAGAATAGTTTTGAGATAGTCGCGCAGCACTCGACACGCTGGGTTCATTTAACTTCTAAAATAACTCACAACTCTAAAGTCAAAACTACTGTTTCGCCGGCCAGGGAATCATGGGATCTTGAGCCAACCGTTTAGAAACTGCAACAGCACCGTAACGGTTGAGGTGGCTGGGGTCGGAAAAAGATTCCCGCGCCTGGGGCCACAATAAACTCTTATCTAGAAAAATTAGTCCGCTTTGAGCTGCTAATTCTTGCATATATTGCCGGAATTCTTGTTCGTAACCTGTCCGCACAGGGTCTAAATAATCTTCAGTCAGAGGCATATTCACAAACACGAGATTGATGTTGCGAACTTTGGTAAATTCGATCAGATTTTTGAGTGCTAGAGCTTGTTCGCCTACCAATTTAAAATTTTGATAGTCGGAGTCGTAATAACCAGATACTTTCGGGTGCTTCTGAAAGTAAGTTTCGGGATTGAAGCGTATATCGATCGGCAAAAAGCCATTTGGTTGATACTCGCTGACTGGTTTACTCACAGCAGTTGGCTGGGCATTATTTTCCCTTGTTTGTTCACCTAGGGCTGCGGTTTGGGGGCTGTCGGTTGCAACAGGGGCTGAGGGATTAACGATCGATCGCAAAAACCCTTTAAGTCGATCGCGCTTTTTGTAAGTTGCAGAACCCTCAACCAACTTTTGACTCACCAATTGCTGAACATTAGCTTGAGCTTCTCCCAAATTGTTCACCAATTCAGTCGCAGTCGCCACCGGATTGTTGGCGCTTTCCTTCGATGTTTCGGATTCTAATTGATTGGTGCGGATCAGAAAACTACCCCGGCTCAATTGCCTGTAACCTTCCGAAGAAGCGATCGCACTAAAAGTCAAATCCGGTCGCCCGCTGTTGAGAGCCCTCGCCCCGTCAGCCAACACCAGCAATTTCGGCAGTTGTTGCGGCGGCAAAATCCGGCGGATGAGCGAATCTACAACTTGGAGAGTAGCTCCATTAACCCCAAAATTGTAAGCCCTCAGCCCCGGATAGCCCGAAGCTGCCAAAGCGGTTTCCAAAACCGCCGGGTCGATACCGCGCAGCGCCCTCGAACTACCGACAATTAAAATATCCGGCGGTTTTTTGTGCAGGTGGATATACTCTTGATAGCGCGCTATTTGGTCGTCAAGCTGCTCGCTCCTCAAAGTGGGGAACACCGGAGGAGCAGAAACATCAGCTACAGGAACGCTAGTATTGCCCGGTTTCGTAAACCCAGAGCCATTAAAAGCTTCTTCCCGGTTGGCTTCTGGCGACGGCTGCAACGGAGTTTGAGGCAAATTCACCTCCTCAGCAGCGGGAACTGGTTTCGGGGTTGCCTTCGGAAGTTGGGCTGTAACGTCTTCCACAGCCTTGGGGGATGAATTTTGACAATTTGGGCCGCTGCAAACTTCGGAAGCGCTAGGAGCTTGACTGACCGTCGCAGATTGCAGAAATTGACCGAGGAGCCAATCGGTATTGAAAGCCAGCAGACAGCCGGCGATCGCCCAAATCAAAGCCATTCGCGCCGCGCGATCGGCTCTCACGCCACCGGGCGCAGCAGCATTCGTTGACAAACCATCGTTGGGAACAAACAAACCCGAAGCGACAAGCGGTTGCACCGCAGCTTGAACTAATTGCTCGCCCAGATTGTATCCGGGGAGTCTGATTTTGAAGCGGGGCCGCCACGAGTTGGGCGTGGGAGCATCGAACACCAAATTGTCGCCCAAACCCGAAAAACTCCCATCCTCCGCCGGCGCAAACTCCGGCACCGGTTCCTTTTCCAACACAGCCACTTGCGAGGGAACCGGTGCAGGTGCCGCTGATTCCTCGTCAACAACCGTTCTGAGGTCGATTGCGTAGCGCCACAGGGGCAGTTTCTGGCCGGCGCGGCGTCCGTAGACTCGCACCCCTGCCACTCCCGGAATTTGTAAGTGCCGCAAAAATTTGACCACCGGCGGGCCGACCTTCGACTGAGAAGGGCAAGTCAGAGCTTCAGTCATGACGTGGAGCACGTTGGCTTTTTGCAGCACGACAGCCCGAATCCCTCCTGTTTCCAGCTTGCGTCTGAGATTGGGGTTGAGCAACCTGTTCAATAAAAAAGTCAAAGCCAATTGGTCGCCCTCGACTGCCAGCGTTCTAGCGTTTGCAGCCAAGTCGGGGTGGTGGGCGGCAGGCAAGTCCACCCAGTCTATCCACACGGGGGACTCCGGCGCGGCCTGAGAGTCCTGGGCTGGTTCTACGCCGTAGATAGTAGCTGCGCGGATGCCTTGGGGCGCAAAGGAGGCTAACAAAGGGGCGATCGCGTCGGTGGTTTGCTGCTTGTCGGGGTATTCTTGCCGTTTAGGCTTTTGTCCTTTTTTGGTAGTTTTGCTGCAAAACAGGTGGAGGGTTGCTTCTTTGAGGGTTGCCCGCACTTCGACTCTTGATGCAGCCAAGTGTTGATTTAGCAGTTTGGCGATCGACTGTACGTCTCCCCACCTGGCCCATTCCTTGAGAATTTTGTCCGGCGAAGTCAAATCCACTCGCAGCAGCCAGTCCGGCTTCGCTTCGCCGCTGACTTGGCTGGCTATCACTGCTTCCCGGAAATCCTCTAGTTGCAGTTTCCGCAGCCGGCCGGCGATGGGTTCGGCCAGCAATGAGGGGTCGGGGCTGTAGGCTGACTCGCACAGCACCAGCAGTCGGCGTTCTTTGGGCTGGATATTTTCCGGCCCATTCACCGGCAGGGTTTCTCGGCTGGTTTTGAGTTCTTTTTCGCGAATGCTGACTTTCACCGAAACTCCCATCGGGCCGAGGATTTCGCTGAGATAGCTGGCGATCGCATCTGGATAGCCCCGGCGCGCCAACGTTTCCGGCGAAACCGTTAATGTTCCATCAGGATCGCCCTCGCCTGAGTCAGCTTGGGGGGATTGAATCAAAGCCACCGCGCCACGGTTCGTTTTCTGCTGCGGGGGAACGGCGGAACCGACAACTTCCCTCGTCGCAGCAGCGGAAGTGTCGATCGTCACGGGGGAAGTTTCAAAAGCTTCTGGGTATTGAATGCGGGAGGCGATGGGCAGACTTTCGGCGTCAAAATCTAGTTCTTCCCGTACTTGCGGCGGGTGGGCTGCTGTTTCTACCGGTTTTGGTGTCTGTTTGAGTTTCTGGTTGTCATTCTTAAATTTGCCGAAAAATCCGCCTCTTTTAGGGCTTGCTGGCGATTCGTCGGGGGAACTCGCTGGCGGCGGCACTTCGGCAACTTTTGGTTCCGGTTGCTGTGGCTGTTGCTGTTGCTGTCGCTTGGGACTGCTGCAATCGAGCCGGACTGTCCAGTCATTTTGTCGGGAACCGATTTTGCGGCCGCACAGAAACAACTGGTAAATTTTAGGTCGATCGGGCAGCAGTTGCGTTAAATCAGTGTGTTCGAGGGCGTTGGTAAATCTCGCCGTCACCAATTCTTGAGACGGGCACTGCGCTGCTTCGCACAAAATGTGCAGGTGATTTCCCCGCAAACGCGCTTGTACTTGAACTTCGGGAAGCCCTAAAGCTTCCCCGGCCCACTGCGACGCGCTCGATCGATTGTCTGCCAATATGCTCCCGTTCGCATTCAACATGAAACTCTAAATTTTGCCAAAGCTGGTTTTGTTTTCTAGAAATAGCACAGTTACAGATTTTACAGACAATTATTTGATTTGCCGAGCCTAACCGTTTTGTCTGGTTTAAGCCATGCTGGACTTAGTGTCTTGCCTTGTATTCCCTCGGCTTCGAGCCGTTGGGGAATATTTTTTTGATAATACCTCGACATTTTGGCACAGATAGGTCCAAATTAAGCCAATCAACAAGTTATTCGTCATTAGTCATATCGTTTCCGTTTGCATCCGAATAATAATTAGACCTCTCTCATAATTCTTGTGGAACAGGCATCCTGCCTGTTCAAGACTGGCTTTTCTGGAAATGTCTATTATTTTCCGACTGTAGTGCTGTGGTTTCGTCATGCTCCGCGGAGAGAGTCGCACGATCGACGATCGCATTCGGGGAGTATCCCGATTTTATACAAAGCGTTTTTTCCGAGTGCGAGCTTAATATCTCGCGAGAAGATATTTATAGACTTGGCTACGCGGGGACGATCGCTTGCAGGATATCTTTCGTCGGATGTCACCGGATTTGATCTCAGAAGTTATTAGTCAGAAAGCAGCGGTCAAGATCATTATTTGGCTTGTAAACTGAGGATTATGGATTGACACAGGAGGAATTTATGCCGTCGGAAAACCAAGACTTGCTCAAAAATCAAACACCTGAGAGTCCAAAGTTGCCAGTTCCCTCAGATATTTTGTTGAGCTTGGTCGCTTTACCCATGCTGGGCGGGTTGGTGGCGGCTAAAGCTGCTGCTGAGTTTGTTGCGTCGATCGGCGTTGAAAGCGAAGAAGTCTTTCGGGGTTCGCGCCTTCCCGTACTCAACTTTCCTCAATCACAGGATTAGAAAGCCCAAGGAAGGATGCTGCAGCTAGAAGTTAATTTTTTTGACCCCGCCCAAAAACGGATACCAGTCCCCGAGTTTTGTCGGGGAGAGAGAAAAATTTTCGACCCGATTTCAACTTCCCAGATTCATCTTGGGAGTAAATCTCAAATTGTTCGACTTAGCGCGACTCAACTGACCGCTCGCCGAACGTCTCAGGCCGAGCGTCTAAAATCTAAAATCGCAAGTCAACTGATATAAAAGCTTGACAATAGGTACAATCTGTGGTTTAAAAATTAATCTTTCCTTATACTTTGTACATAAGTGCCTTCTACTTTCTACGTTGCAATAAGTTGTCTCAAATTTGACTGCAAACAAAAGTGTTTTAGGCGAAACTAAACCATACAATTTTCTTGACACCCGCAGCTATTGAGGAACAGCCCGATGAGTTCAGTCCTCCAGTCTTCAGAACAGGCTATTGATACAACATCTATTTCCCATTCTCCCGCTTACTCAAAATCAGACCTGTTTCTGCGAAATCGCCTCAAAGTTGTAGAGGACTTGTGGGAATCGGTGCTGCGACAGGAGTGCGGGCAGGAATTGGTGGATTTGCTCCAACAAATGCGATCGGTCAATTCCGCCGAGGGACAGGCCACTCACTTTCGCGAGTCGAATGTCGTACAGCTAATCGAAAAGCTCGACCTCAACGCCGCCATCCGCGCCGCTAGGGCTTTTGCACTGTATTTTCAGTTGATCAACATTGTCGAACAGCACTACGAACAGCGAGACCAACAGCTAGCTTACGTTAGCAGCAACGATGCTGGTGGGCGGATGTTTTCTAAGCTGCCCGGACAAGCAACTGATGCCCCCGATCGCCCGCGCCACCGGGAAGGCCCAGTCCCAGCCCAAATGGCTTTGAGCAAGGCAGACAGCAACGAGATGATCACTCGTGATGCCGGCACTTTTCACCAACTGTTCCCGATGCTGCTGCGCTTGAACGTGCCCAGCCAGCAAATTCAGCGCTTGATCGATCAGTTAGACATCCGCTTGGTATTCACTGCTCACCCGACGGAAATTGTTCGCCACACGATCCGCACCAAACAGCGACGAATGGCGAAGATTCTCCAACAGCTAGACCAAGTTGACGAAAAATTTCAGGTACTGGGGGCCGACTCTCAAAGCCCCTACCCGGTGTCTTGCTGGGAAGCAGCCGCTCTCCAAGAGCAACTGATGGAAGAAATTCGCCTATGGTGGCGCACTGACGAACTGCACCAGTTCAAGCCAACTGTGCTTGACGAGGTGGAGTACACTCTGCACTACTTTGATGAAGTGTTGTTTGATGCAATTCCAGAACTCTACCACCGACTCAAGCAAGCGCTGCACGCTTCTTATCCTTACCTGAAACCGCCGAGTTACAATTTTTGCAAATTCGGCTCTTGGGTAGGTTCCGACAGAGACGGCAATCCTTCTGTGACTCCGAAAGTTACTTGGCAAACCGCTTGCTATCAGCGCCATTTGGTGCTGTGTAAGTACATCAACGCCGTGAAGCGGCTGAACGAACTTTTGAGTTTGTCGCTGCACTGGAGCGACGTGCTGCCCGAATTGCTCGAATCTCTCGATCGCGACAAATCGGAATTCCCGGAGGTTTACGAGCAATGGGCAATCCGCTACCGCCAAGAACCTTATCGGTTGAAGCTGGCCTACGTGCAGCAGCGACTGGAAAATACGCGCGATCGTAATTGGCGGCTCTACAAAGGAGACGAGTTGCAGCGGGAACGCGAAGCTTTGTCAGAACATCCCGGAATGTCGGGGCTTTATAGATCTGGTACTGAGTTTTTGACCGAGTTGCAGCTCATCGAGCGCAATTTAGTGGAAACAGGTTTGAGCTGTCGGGACTTGGAAAATCTGCTGTGCCAAGTAGAAATTTACGGATTTAATTTGGCTTACCTAGATATCCGCCAAGAGTCAACCGTACACTCCGACGCTTTGAGCGAAATTGCTGAATACTTGCAAATTTTGCCTAAGCCTTACAATCAAATGTCGGAATGCGATCGAATTATTTGGCTGGCAACGGAACTGCAAACTCGCCGCCCTTTAATTCCAGCAGAATTGCCCTTTTCTCCCAAAACTTGCGAGACCATCAATACCTTCCGAATATTGCGGCAAATGCAGCAGGAGTTTGGTCCTGAAATTTGCGAAACTTACGTCATTAGCATGAGCCACGATGTCAGCGATTTACTGGCGGTTTTGTTGTTAGCAAAAGAAGCCGGAATTTACGATCCGGCGACAGGAATTAGCAGCATTCAAGTAGTTCCCCTGTTTGAAACTGTGGAAGATTTGAAAAAAGCGCCGGAAGTTATGCAGCAAATATTTGATTTGCCACTTTATCGAGCTTTGCTAGCAGGAGGATACGCGCAGGAACTAGCGGTAAAAAACGCAGAAAATCTCAAATGCCCAATCGAAATTCTTAAATTGCAAGAGGTGATGCTGGGATATTCCGACAGCAATAAAGATTCGGGTTTCCTCAGCAGCAATTGGGAAATCCACAAAGCTCAAAAGGCTTTGCAAATGGTTGCGGAAAAATACAATGTAGAGTTGCGAATTTTTCACGGCCGAGGCGGTTCTGTAGGGCGAGGCGGCGGGCCTGCTTACAAGGCAATTTTGGCTCAGCCTGGAAAGAGTATTAGCGGGCGAATTAAGATTACCGAACAAGGCGAGGTTTTGGCTTCTAAATATTCTTTGCCGGAGTTGGCGCTTTACAATTTGGAAACTGTGGCGGCGGCGGTAATTCAAGCTAGTTTGCTGCACACTGGTTTTGATGGCATCGACCCTTGGAATGAGATTATGGAGGAGTTGTCGGCGAAATCGCGATCGCACTACCGCAATTTAATCTACGAACAGCCGGATTTAGTTGATTTCTTCCACCAAGTTACCCCGATTCAAGAAATCAGCCAGTTGCAAATTAGTTCTCGTCCGGCCCGGCGGGGTGGCAAAAAAGACATCAGCGGTTTGCGAGCAATTCCGTGGGTGTTTAGCTGGACTCAAAGCCGCTTTTTGCTGCCTTCTTGGTACGGTGTCGGCACAGCTTTGCAAGAGTTTTTGCTGGAGGAACCGGAAGAACACATGAAACTTTTGCAGTATTTCTACTTAAAATGGCCATTTTTTAGAATGGTAATTTCTAAGGTGGAAATGACTTTATCTAAGGTGGATTTGCAGATTGCAGAACACTACGTGCAGGAGTTAGGTTTGCCTGCTGATAAGGAGCGTTTTAAGGCTTTATTTGATCAAATTGCTGCCGAATTTCACTTGATTCGCGATTTGGTTTTAACGATTACCGGACACCAACGTTTGTTGGACGAAGATCCATCCCTGCAGCGATCGGTGCAGTTGCGAAATGCGACGATTGTGCCTTTGGGTTTGTTGCAGGTTTCGTTGCTGAAACGCTTGCGGCAGCATGGTAGTGGCGGGGTTCCGGGGGTGATTCACTCGCGTTACAGCAAGGGTGAATTGTTGCGGGGAGCTTTGCTGACGATTAATGGAATTGCTGCGGGGATGCGGAATACCGGCTAGGCAAATAGTTGTGAGTTTTGAATTAGTAGCAAGGTGCGTAAGCGCGCACCTTGCTACTGGTAGTTTCAGAATTCAGGCGATCGCCCATTGTAGTCACAGCCATAGGAAACTGTTCGCTATCCTAGCTGAGATTTTTTATGTCTAAACCCAAACAGTCTGAAGGTTGTCGCCCGATGCTGCGGCGCACTTTTTTATTTTTAACGGGCATCGCTTTGGCGCGGGTTGCGGCTGACTATTTTGCGATCGCCCAAAACCGAGATAGTTTCTTGACTCTCGTGGGTCAACTGTGGCAAAAGTCACTCGCTTTTCTATCAAGTATACAATCAAATCAAACTCCTCAACATCTCCCTAACAATCCCATTGTAAAATCGGCAAAAACCCATCAACCTCTGCCGAGTAATCCTATTGTAAAATCGCCCGAAAATTCTCCGCCTACGCAACCGTCTCAACCTCAAATTATCAAACGTTCTGCTAAGCAAGCAAAACCTGTACAAGTCAGCAGCCAAAATATAGCTGGCGCAAGTTTTTATCTCACAACTATTGACCTCGCAGACCCAGAAATTTATATCACAATTGGGTTAGCTAATAATGCAGATTTTGCAAATACTTCTAAAGTAACGCGGGGCGACGAACCTTTTGAAAATATGGTGTCGCGTTACCGGGCTGCTGTTGTTGCTAACGGGACTTTTTTTGGTAAAGATGAGCAGAAATCTGTGCTGGGAAATATGGTGGCGGCCGGTAAGTATCTGAAATATAGTCGATGGGAAAATTACGGCACGACTTTGGGAATTAAAGCGGGAAATCAATTGGAAATGGTGACGGCTAGAACTGAAGGTAAGCCGGATTGGAGTCAACATTGGTTTTCTCTGACTTGCGGGCCGAGATTGGTTAAAGCGGGGAAAGTTTGGCTGTCTCCTTTGTCGGAAGGTTTTAAAGATGCTGGTGTTTTGGGCGTGGGTTCGAGAACGGCGATCGGCTTTCCGGCTTCGAGAGATAAGTTATTTTTGGTGACTTTTCTTGACAGTTTGTCTTTGGAAGCAGAAGCTAAAGTTATGCAGGCGATCGGCTGTTTTGAAGCGATGAATTTGGACGGGGGCGCTTCGGTGGGTTTGGCTCATCAAGGGCAGATTTTATTGCCACCGGGACGGAATTTGACGAATGTGCTGGTGGTTTACGATAAAGAATATCCGGCGCCGGCTCAGTTAAAGCAGTCTTGGGAACGCTTTCACAATGGATCTCGAACTTCCCCCAATTCGTCCGTTTTTTTTGATTGATCTAGCCGAAGGAAGTTCGGCAACGAAGCACGCGATCGGGATGTAACGGATGGAAGAAAGAAGCCCGATGGAAGTCGGAATCGAGGGAGCATCCAGATTTTGGGTAGTGCTCCCAAGGGAAGGATGAGAGAATTAGAGACAATGCTATAACCAGTGGTTGGGATAGGTCCTTTCTGCCGCTAAATTATTAAAGATGACGGCGCACAAGACCAAGATTATTGATCCCTCAAAAGCAGGTGTTAGCAAAAATTTCCAGTCTGGTTGGGTCATCATGACCACTAAGGCAACTGCTCCCGAAGGGGGATGTAGAGTTCTGGTAATCTGCATAATTCCGATCGCACTAGAAACAGCCATTCCCATCGCCCAGGGAGAAGAACCGAGAAAATGCAGAATCATTAAACTGGTGAGAGCAGCTAAGAAATTGCCCCCAATGACATTCCGGGGTTGAGCCAAAGGGCTGTCAGGGACACCAAAGATCAGAACGCTTGTAGCGCCAAACGGAGCCATTAGTAAAGGAGAATTAGTTTTTACAGCAAGATAGGACGTTGCAGTGATTGCCAAAAAACTGCCAATCCAACTCCAAAAAATATGCCGAGGATGAGGTCTGTCTATTGGGCAGGCCAATGGACACGATTGCCATCTCCCAAGGGTTTTAAACCAATAACTTTCCCATTTCAGTTGAATTTTTTTAGGGTCAATCATAAATCAGGTTACTTGATAACCAGGCTTCTTAAATTGTCTGAACTAGCCTCTGCTAAAGTTAAGATATCATAACAATTGCTCAAAAAGTAGTTAAAGGCACAGATTTTTTACTTCTATGCCACCCAAGCCCCAGCGAACCACTCGGTTGGAACCCACATCTTGCACCATTCTCAGGAACAGGGAAGATGCCTGTTCCACAAAGAGTGAATTTTCTTGTGGAACAGGCCGAAAAGCCTGTTCATATAAAGCTTATTGAGAATGGTGCAACATCTCAGTTGGAACGGACTAGCAAGTTTGGTCGGTTTTGCAACAGACGTTATGGGCAGTCGCACAACTTCACCGTTAGCCGTCAGAGTTATTGAGGAGGGTAAAGCGAGAGGTTATTGGTAAGGTGCGATGCCCAGTAAGCATGAATTGAAAGATCGCACCCACACTTTGGATAAGTCTCTAGTGGAGAATGCGATCGCCGTTTTGTTGTTAGTGCGATCGTCTCGCTCGCACTCGGATATAATTACGAACTTAATCTTCGTTACGGAGAGTTTTCCCACTCGGCGGTAAGCTTGCGGAAATTGTATTGAGACGCGCCGGGGTGACAAGTAACGCAACTGCTGATATTTGCGGGTTGTGGCAGTTTTACTTTGGGGTGCAGTGCTTTGAAATAGCGAGAACTGGCGACTCGGTAGGCGAGTTCTTCGTCTTTTGCTTGGGGACGAGAAAAAGTTTGCAGGTAGTTCCAAACTAGGATGCGGGGCGGGTCTACTAGCAGTTTGATGGTTTGTCCGTAATGTTGGGGATCTTGCAGCAATCTGCGCCAAGTTTCTGTAGGTAATACTTGCGGCGGTAAAGCGATGTGACAGGTGGCGCAGTTTTCTAGGTACAGTTGCTGTCCGAGTTGGTAGCGTTCGGGGATGCGATCAACCGTACCAGTATCCTCGATCGAAGACACCTGAGCAAGTCGCGCGGGAGTGCCAGAATAGGCAGTCTGAGCTGCAACCCATCCGCCGCAGGTACAACAGATAATTATCAATACTAGCAACGTTGAGTAAAGCCCCCGCAAGCCTACTCTGCGACGTTTGCGGGGTTTTTCGTGTTTCATAATTCTGAATTTATTTTTGGTTAAATCACTGGTATGCTCATGCCTTCGCGGGCTAAGCAGCTATTGGCGAAAACTGCCTGCACCTCTGCTTCTGTACGATCGAGAAAATTGTCGTCGTGACCCGGATCATGGTGAAACATCACGATTTTTTTGACTCCAGCAGCTTTGGCTATTTCTACTCCTGCTTGCCAAGTCGAGTGTCCCCAGCCGACTTTTGGGGTTTTGAAGTCGTAATACTCTTCGTTGGTGTAGTTGGCGTCGTAAATCAGCACGTCGGCGTTGCGAGCTAGGTGTAACACGTTGTCGTCAAGGCGATCGGGAAAGTGTTCTGTATCGGTGCAGTAGACGGCTGTGTGTCCCTCCCAGGTGACTCGATATCCGATCGCGGTATTGGGATGGTTCAGCAGTGCCGTTTCGATTTTCACATCGTCGAGTTCGAGAATATCCCCAGGGGTCAAATCGTTGAATTTGAGGTCTGACTGCATCACCTGGATGGGGACGGGAAAATTGGGGTGCACCATTTGGTCGGCAAGACGGTGTTTGATTGTAGTGCCGTTGGGGGCGATCGCACCGTAAATGTGAAAGCAGTTTCCTGGGATAAAGGCGGGAGTAAAGAACGGAAACCCTTGAATGTGATCCCAGTGAGTGTGGCTGAAAAACATATGGGCTTCCACCGGCATTTGCCGCAGCAGATTGAGGCCCAGAACTCGCAGGCCCGTACCACCGTCAAAAATCAAACGTTTTTTGCCCAAGCGCATTTCTACACAGGAGGTGTTGCCTCCGTAGCGCAGTGTTTTGGTGCCGGGGGTGGCGATGCTGCCCCGCACGCCCCAAAACTGAACGACAAACTCGGTCAAAGGACTATTTTCCATAGTGGCTTTGTGATCGGAAGGCTGTGGATTGGGTAGAGAGGGTGCGGAATCTGGCATTTTTTTTAGCTTTGGGGGCTGGAACTTGGGAGTTGAAATCTTAGTTTTTAGTTTTTACTTTTTAGCAATCTGTACTATAATAAAGCCCTTGATCGGGAAACCATTCGAGTACCTAATACTTGGGCTGTTAGAATTCTCAACCTTACCGATTCGTGTAGGAGATGTCACGCTTGAGAGATTATTTTTTGCATAATGCGGGCTGCCCGTCGTGTTCTTTGTTCTGAGATTAAGATAGCGCCGAACCAGAGTTGTTCGGGTAAAACTTCCTCAAACGTAGAACGCATTCCCCAGGGGTATAATTTGCGCTTAATCTTACTCTAGGAGTAGTATTTTTTTCAAGATTGGGGCCGGGGCGGGGTTTTTAGGAATGCTGTTCCGGTGACTCAGCATTGACGACGGATTTGACCTTCTAGCTACCCGTTCCTCGACTACATCCCTAGACGTGCAGCAGCGCCTTAAGTTCGGCCCCCTGAGTTTTTAGTCGGGTTGCAGTCGAGGAGTGCGGGCTAGGGGCTTATTTGCGATCGGCTGCGATGCACTTTTCCACTAAGGGCATGACTTGATCGACATCTTGCCAACCCAGAATTTCCGTGACTTTTTTCTCCAAATTTTTGTAGGTTCTAAAAAATTCGGCTATTTCGTCCAAGCGGTGGGGGGCTACGTCTTTGAGGGACTTATAGTGAGCGTAGCGGGGGTCTTTGTCGGGAACGCACAAAAGTTTTTCGTCCCTGTCGCCTCCGTCGATCATTTCCAGCATTCCGATCGGACGGGCTGCGATTATGCACCCTGGAAATGTGGGCTCATCCATCATCACCATGCCGTCGAGGGGGTCGCCATCATCGGCTAAGGTATTGGGTATGAAGCCGTAGTCGCACGGATATTGGACTGAGGAAGAAAGCACCCGATCGAGAGCAAAGGCTTGTAAGTCTTTATCAAATTCGTACTTGTTTTTGCTACCGGCGGTAATTTCGATGAGGACGTTGAGCAGTCCTGGTTTCGGCTGTGCCGGAATTAGCGATAAGTCCACAACAATATCTCCAAGTTAACAGATGATTGGGATGAGTGCTACTTGCCAAATCCCTTTGATAGCATTTTACGGGCGATCGGGATCGATGCTGCATGAGATTGACCGAAAGCGGGGGAGTGTGTCGCCGGCTGGGATAATACACTGGACAAGCGAGATGCCTATCCCACACAAGAGAGAGCGGACGGGCGGGACGCCCATCCCACAGTTTGACAGGGGAATGCTTTGTTTGGGCGAGGGAGATATTTTCACATCGATCTCTTCTTTTGACCGTCTGTCAAAGTTCTTTGAATTTTCAATCTCAACCACTGGCTCAGTTCTGTTGCTAACCACTTGATTTCTGATTCACTTAGTCCCTCCTTCTCTCCTAACTGATATTTGTGGTTGCCTGCTTGAACTATCATCTGATAGACTTTCCCGAATCTCACTTCCGAGTGGCTCTCCTGCATAAGTAATGATGCCGCTTGATATAACTCTCTAGGGATTGAAAAAGCAAAAATCATAACTTTTATAACTTTTACACCAATACCGCTGTTTCTATATTCACGTTGTTGAATTTCCAACTGGCAAATCTCGTTCCTGGGAGATGGCTTGGCATGATTCCATCTCAACCCCAGTAGATGGCTGCTACAGGAGATTTGCTGGCGATCAATTCTGAGGCGCCTTTCCCTAAATAGTGCAAATATCAACTTTAGTCCTGCCATACATAACAAACTTCCTGATATTATTATAAAAAATTGGGAATTTATCTTTAACGCATCGCTCAACATATCCCTTGCTATAAATGAGACAGGACTCGCAGATACCACAGCCGAAAGCGTGGCAATTAAACCAAAACCGATGCCTGGTGGCGGAATTACAATTTCTATAAACTCCGAATTTTTTGTAAGTTTAATATCGCTGCCTTGTGGCTGCAGCACCACCATAGGACTTTTGTTTATAAGGTGGGGATTTTTAAGCCCTCGCCATGCTTCCCTAGCCGAAGATAACCGTTTGGACAAACTTGGTTCTGTCATCCACTCCAGCCAATCTATTAAATTAGGATTGACCTGCGGTACCCGATCGGCAAATTGAATTTTCAAATCCTGCTGCGACAGTTCGGTGGGATGCAAACCCGTTACCAAATAAATTAAAGTTGCACCTAAACCGTAGAGGTCAGAAGCCGGAACCGAGCGCCCGCCAAATTGTTCGGGTGCCATATACCCGTAAGTTCCCACTACTGTAATTGTGCCGCCAAATTTTGCAGCTTGGTTCTGCACCGAACCGAAATCAACTAAATAAACTTGTCCAACCGAGTTACCTGATCTGCTATGCAGTAAAATATTGCTAGGTTTAATATCGCGGTGAATAACAGGCGGATTTTGCTTGTGCAAATAATTCAAAATTGCTAACAGCGATTTAGCTAATTGTTTTACCTCGCTTTCGCTAAAAGTACGCCCCGATCGCAAATGCTCTTGCAAAGTTTTTCCCTCTACATAAGTCTGTACCAGGGCAAAGCTTTTACTGTTTAGTTCGTCAATTTCCAGGTAATCGAGGTAGCGCGGAATTGCTGGGTGAGAAAGTGCTTTTAAAGTTTCCGCTTCCCGTTCAAATAGCTTGAGGTCTTGCCATTCAAAATCGCTGCCGAGGAATAGTTGTTTGATAACAACTAATTCTTGAGTTTGTAAGTCACGAGCCAGCAGCGTTTGGCGACCAGTTTGTTTTCCTAGTTGTCGCTGCACTTCGTAGCGTTCTGCTAATATTTTGCTGGTCATATTTTTTTACATGAATTTGAGTGTGAGGGGAGCGTCGGGGTTCAGAAACCGGGTTGTTTAGCGAGTCTGGCGGTTGTAATGCGTCTTTTCGTAAAAACCCGGTTTATTTGCTCGGAGTGCGTCCAGAACTGTAAATTTTAGATTACAGTCCACTTTCTTTTTGATACCACCGGGCAATAGACTTGCTACTTGCCCCCATTGACAGTCCTGCAATTAGCGACGGTGCTAGCACGAAAATAATCTCAAAACTCAAATCGTTTAGCTTATTCCAACCCATTATCCGAAAGTAGACGATGCTTGTCGAGGTACAGAGTACGATACTAATTGCAGTTAAAACCTGTCGGTGAAGTTTGGGATTAGTTAGGGGAAAAAACCACAAGCGCGTCACAATTCCTACGATTATTCCGTTCCCAAACCCCAGCAGCAAGCCGAGAAAAAGACCGATAAATCCTCCGAAAATTGTCGCCACTACCGGAAAAATAAAGGTTCCGTAAATTGCTGCACAAGATCCTACGCCTAGAGTTCCCATCCAAGTGCTGCGCCCGATCGCATTCTTGAACAACCTAGAGGTATCTAGCGTTTTTCCCAGTCTCAATGTCTGGGAATATTTATTTATTTCCTGTGGTTTTTCTAGAACTTCTTTTGCTATTTGGACTGAGGCGGGACGGCATTCTAAACTCGGATGCGTCATCCACTTCAGCCAATTGGTAAAACCGGGACTGAGTTTGGTCAATTGCTCGAATTCAATCTGCAAATCTTGCTGTGGCAAATCGGCTGGATGCTGCTTGGTAATTAAGGCGATTAATGTTGCTCCCAAGCTGTACAAGTCGGAAGCGGGAACTGCTCTGCCGCCAAATTGTTCGGGCGGCATATAGCCATAAGTTCCGACAACGGTGACAGTTTTTCCCTGTTGCGTGGCTAGAGTTTGAACTGCACCGAAATCAACTAGGTAAACTTCGCCGACGCTGTTGCCCGATCGATTTTTGAGTAAAATATTGCTGGGTTTAATGTCGCGGTGAATCACTGGGGGCTGTCGCTGGTGCAGATAGGCGAGGATGTCTAATAATGCTGTTGCTAATTGTTTGACTTCGCTTTCGCTGAAGGTGCGGCCGTCTGAGAGATATTCTTGTAGGGATTTGGCTGCGATGTAAGTCTGAACTAGGGCGAATCCTTTGCGCTTGGGCGTGTCGATTTCAAAGGAGTCGAGATATCGGGGAATTGCGGGATGGGATAGGGATTTTAAGGTTTCGACTTCTCGCTCGAACAGTTTTAAGTCTTCCCAGTTAAAGTCGCTGCTGAATGACAGGAGTTTGACTACTACTTGCTTTTGGGTTTTTAAGTCGCGGGCGAGTAAGGTTTGCCTTCCTGCTTGCTTGCCGAGCCGCCGATCGCACTGATAGCGATCGGCTAATATTTCTTTTGACAAATCGCCGATGTTTTCTCCGCTCATGTTCTCTTGCCCTAGAACCGATTAAACCTAGTGTAGTTGACAAAAGCGCAATAATCGGAAATGTTTGGGCTAGGGCAAAAAAAATTTTATGTCAAATAGCAACCGCCTTTAAAAGCCAGCTTTCTGGGACAATCAAGACGCGCCTGAGTTAAGCTGGAATTTAATTTTGGATTTGCTTGTAAATTGACTGCACTACGTCGAGCAGACTCAAGACTTGCTGCCATTCGGGGGCATCGGGGTTGTAGCTTTTGGCGCGCTGAGTTTTCAAACTGTGGTGCAAGAGGGAAAGCAGCGCGTCTGGAGACTGTACGGAATTGTCATCTTCATCTGCTGGGGTTTGGGCTGCATTTTCTTCGATATCTTCTTTAATTTTTTGTGCTCGATCTGCCAGGGCTAAAGATCTGCCTGCCAGGTTTTCCGGCATTTTGGGCTGTTCCGACAAAGATGCGCTGGTTAGTTCTACCAATAGTTGGCAGACTCGATCGACCCATTCGTGATCGTTTACTGAAAAGGAACCTGATTTGAACACTTGCCCGTCAGGTCTTTGCTGAATGGTTTGTACCTTCTGGATCAGAGGGATAGCCTTAACTGTGATATTTTCCGGGATTCTGGGGATATCTGACAGGGAGCTCCGAGCAATCTCCAGCAATAGTTGGTAAACCTGATCTACCCACTCAACATCTCCCGATTGCGAATTCCAATTATCCATAACTGACGCTAGTGGTTTTCTATATCTAAGACTAGAACATTGACTATCTGCGAAGGCAGCTCTTTTTAGGAGCCGCTAACGCTATTAAGACTTACGCGGGCGGGGTGATTAACCCGGTTTTTGAGCGGATGTTTCGTCGCCTTTGTCCAAGATTTTTCTCAGAAACCGGGTAACGCTGCCGCCAGTCATAACTATTTATAAGCGCTTCAAATAATAGAAGTGCTAAGTTTGTTGCGGTAGGTAGTGCAAACGAAACACGTAGGGTGAAACCCCGCCATCTCGCTGGCAAGTTCAAATCCGGTTATATAACCATAATACCTGTTGGAGCTTATTTACAATTACCTCAATCGGATATTAAGGTTAATTGGTGGTGGGATGGGAGGCGCACCCCCGATCGCGATCGCCCCCACCCGGAACCCTGACGCCACCGCCAGCATTTGCTGTGGGCCACTGCTATTTTTCTGTGAGATTCCACACACCATCCCAGTTGAGTACGTCTGAAAACCGATGTTGAAATAACATACAGCGATCGACGTGCAATTTAGCTGCCTTGTTTTTCGGGTCAACTTCCAGAACGGCGTTAAATTCGCGTTCAGCGTCTTTAAAGGCTTGTTTGGCTTTTGGTTCTAAGGCTTTCTTAAACTCGCTCAGCAGTTTTTTCACTCGATCAAGTCCCAGGTTTTCAAATTCCTCATCTAACATTTCTCCAACTGTCTCGCAAGCCCGACTTTTAATTTTCGCCTGCAATAGCTGCCTTATCTCTGCCGGTTTCAACCGCTTGATTGGGGGATTTGATGGTTCTAAGATGTCTGCTTCCAACAGCTTTTTGACTTCACCTTCTTGCAAGTATTTAATATCGTCTGCTGATAGGGGCTTGATTTTTGCTTGCAGCAGCATTTTGGCTTCGTCTTCCGAGAGGTTTTTGATGCCTTCCAATTTCAGCAGTTGGATTTCAGGCTGCAACAGTACGATGAGTTTGTCTGCTTCCGACAGGTTTTTCGGGTCGTACTCTGACAGCTTTTTCAGTTGATATAACAGGTTCTTGAGTTCGTGTTCCAACTGTTGCTCTAGATTGTAGGACAGTTTCTTAATCTCTGCCTCTGGCATTTCGGCGACCTCATTTAAGATGTTTTTCACCTCACTTTCTGAGAGTCTTTGGCTGACTGGAGTTTTGTAATGTTCGCGCCCCTTGGTGTAATGTTCTATAGTTTGTTGCTGTGTTTCGGTTAGGGGCTTGCCCACTGGCGAGTATCCCTCGCGGATGCCGACGAGTTCGTAAACGATTACGGGTTCGCTTTTGCCTTTGACAGTAATAAAGTCGAGTTCTCGCACGTACAGCCGATCGGCATAATCTCTGTAAGTATTGTCGCTGATGATCAAGTCGGTGCCGTACTGCTTGCTAGCGCCTTCTAAGCGAGAGGCGAGGTTTACGCCGTCTCCTATAGAAGTCAATTCCATGCGTTTGCTACTACCGATGTTGCCGCTGACAACTTCATCGGAATGTACGCCCATACCGATGCCGATCGGCAATTCGCCATTTGCCATACGCTCTCGATTGAACTGGGCCAGTTTTTCCCGCATTTTCACCGCCGTTTGCATGGCGCACCAAGCATGATCCTCTAGGGGCGCTGGAGAGCCAAAAACTGCCATCAGAGCGTCACCGATGTATTTGTCGAGAGTCCCTCCGTACTCGAATACGACATCTACCATCACTTCAAAATATTTATTCAGCATCACTACCACTTCTTCGGCTTGCAATTTTTCCGTAAGTGTGGTATAGCTGCGAATATCTGAGAACAGCACCGAAACGTTTTTGCGCTTACCGCCCAATCCAGTATCGCCTGAAGCTAACAAAGCTTCGGCTACTTCTGGGGTCATGTAACGGTACATCAAGTTTTTGACTTGCTTAGCGCTGCTAATATCTTCCATTACTACTAACGCGCCGTTGACCTTGCTGGGGTCGGTAGCGTCGGTCATTGAATTAATCGAGAGATTGATACTCTGCGATTTTGCTTCACAGGAGAGCAAAACTTGATCCGGGTAATACTGCTGGCGGTCTTTATCGTCTTCTGGAGACAAAGACGCATCAAACCATTTGGCAAAATCGCCTTTTTCTAACTTAATTAACTCGCGCAAAGATTGACCTTCGGCTAATTCTGCCTCGCTGACACCCAGTAATTTTTGGGCACTGGGATTTGTCGCTACTATATTGCCTTTTTTATCTGTAGAAATCACGCCGTTAGTCAAGGCGTGCAGCATATCTTTTTGTCTTTGTTCTTGCTGTTTGACTTCTGCAAACAGTTTGGCGTTTTGCAGCGCCACTCCTGCTTGGATGTTAAACGCCTTCATAAATTCCATGTCGTTGCGATTGAAACTCGCTTTCCACTGTTCGGGGGCGTGAGGCCAATCTTCCGGGTTGTAGGGGGGGAATTCTCCTTGTCGTTTTTTATTAACTAATTGGGTGACGCCAATCAATTTTTTGTCCGAGTTAAAGACTGGCATACAAAGCATACTGCAAGTGCGGTAGCCCGACTTTTGATCGACTTCTTTGGAAGTGGCGGCGCGGGGGTCGTCGTACACGTCAAAGGGAATCAGCAGCGGTTCGCTAGATTGGGCGACGATGCCTGCAAAACCGGCGGTTCTGGGTATGCGAATTTCTTTCAAGTTGCCGCCCATCGGGATTTTCGTCCACAGTTCGTCTTTCTCTTCGTCGATCAGCCACAGGGTGCTGCGATCGGCATTCATGAGTTCTTGGGCCTGATCCATCACCCTTTTTAGGGTATCTTCTAAGTCTAAACTGCTCTGAGAAAGAGCGTTGACGGCATTCATCAGCGCCGTTGCTGCGCGTTGTCTCTGAGTTGCTGCGTAGAAAGATTTGGAAGATTCTAGAATTAGGCGAATCGAGGGAGCAAATTCTTTAAAAACTTGTTCGTCTTCTTTAGTAAATCCGTGCCTGTCTATTTGTTCGTCTAAAGTTGGGTATTTTTCGTGATTTGGTCTTAATTTATTAATCAGTTGAACAACTGCTACTAACTCTTTTGTGTCTTCATTAATCAGGGGCATTGCCAGCATTGTATAAGTGCGGTAGCCCGTTTTTTCGTCAAATTTTTTGGCGTTAGCCGATCGTTCGTCGTTGTAAAAATCGTAAGGGATATTAACCACTTTTTGGAACGTGGCTACTTCTCCGGCAATGCCTACATGGGCGGGAACTCTGATTTCTAGGTTTTTGCCATTTTCGTCTTTAGCAACGATCGCCCAGAGTTCATTTTTTTCGTCGTCTAATAAAAATATCGTGGTGCGATCGGCATTCAGCAATTCCCCTGTTTTGAGGGTAATCGACTGCAACATCTCGTTGAGTATGGCATCAAATCCCTCGCTCTCCAGGATATTGTCGAGCATTCCCAGCGTTTGATTGACAACCTTAAGTTTGTCTTCTACTTCCTTAACTACTACTGTGAAACTTTGCTTATTTAGAAGGTCGAGAATGCCAGAGAGGTTTCCTTGGCGCGGGATAATTGCACTGCTCCTAATTTCCGGGGGAGAATAATTTTCCTGATGATGATTTTCACCGCCGACAACAGCGACATCAATCACGTTGTCCAGAGAAGAGTAATTGGTGGAAGATGCAGATTTCATAGACCTTTACAGAAGCTTAAGTGTAAGGGTTAGTCTCTAAGCCAAGAGAGCGGGGAAGTTGATTAGTGAGTCACTTGTCGCACAAGACTCAAGTATGTGTGAAAGTATTTCCCAGTTTACAGAACTCCGGCCACAAGACAAGGGAAATTAAGTTGACCTTGTTGCTGAACGGAGGGTGGGAGAGTAAGGAGGCGGTGGGAGTGCTGCAATCTTTTTACAGAGCGCCAATCTTGTTTAAAGGGTTTATTAACTGATTTTGACATTGTGCGTGCCTGGTTTAAGTATGTTCTACCGAGCTTTGAGCCGATCGCCCGCAGGAACATGAATGCGTACTGGCGGGAGGACTGCTGAAAGAGGGGTGGCCTTGTGGGACTAGCCGCAATTGTGACACTACCAGTTGCTAGTGATGTGTGCCCTTCTCTACACAATTGTGGTTTTTAACTAGAATTTCTCTCTATTTTGCTGCTGTTAGCTTTCATCCCACTAAATTCACGGGGTTTTCAGCTTTTTTTTGTAAAATTTGCGGTTGATATTTTTAGTGTAACCTCCGACTCTGAAAAAACTCCGCCTTTTAACCCCCCGATCGGCTCAAGTGTGTCATCAGGGTTTGGCGGACTGAGTTTGGCGCAATCCGGCGGCTTCGACAAGCAGGGATTCGGCGAACGCGATGGCTTCTGTTGCTGAGCGGCCGCTGGCGAGTTGGGCGAGTTCTTCCCGCCGCTGCTCACTGTTGAGGGCGGCAACTCTCACTACTGTGCGTTCCATTGGTTCCGAGTCGGCTGCGGGTTCGCCGATACTTGGTTCTGCTTCGATCGTCTGTTTGTTGACGCGAAAATGAAAATCAGCCATCGCGGCGATCAGCGGCTGGTGGGTGACGCAGAGAACTTGGTGTTTGTCGGAAAGTTGGTAGAGTTTTTTGGCGATCGCCCCGGCGACTCTCCCGGAGACTCCGGCGTCGATTTCGTCAAAAATCAGCGTACCAGCGCTTTCTATTTGGGAAAAACAAGCTTTGATGGCCAGCAGAAAGCGGCTCATTTCTCCCCCGGAGGCGATCGCGCCCAGAGGTTGCAGAGGTTCGCCCGGATTGGGGCTGAAACAAAAGGCGATTTGGTCGGCACCGGTAGCAGTTGGGGTACAAGGCGAGATCTCGACTTGAAATTGCACTTTTTCCATTGCTAACGGCTTAAGTTCTCCTACGAGGTGCGTTTCTAGTTTGAGGGCTGCTTCGCGCCGCAGGGTAGTGAGGTGGCTGCAAGCGTCTTTTAATTGCTCTAAAGCGGTCTGATATGCGAGTTCTAAGGCTTCCATTGACTCGCCTCCTTCTAAAAGTTCATTTAGTTCGTTTTGAATGCTTTGGTAGTAGGCGATCGCTTCTTTGAGCGGGCCGTATTTGCGGCAAATTTGTTTGAGTTCGCGAATCCGATCTTCTACTTCTTCGAGTCTTTCGGGATCTGCTTCTAATTGTTCGCCGTAGCTACTAATTTGCCGGCTGGCTTCTGTGGCTTGAGCTAAAGCATCGCTGACCATTTCTAGGATTGGTTGCAACTGCACATCGTAAACCGCCATGTCGCTTAAAATTACTTCGGCTTTGCTCAACAAGTCAGCGGCTGATGCGGTGTCGCCTTCGTTTTGGTACAGGGCTTGGTGGACTTGGTAACTCTGCTGCTGCAATTCGACGACGTGGCCCAGCCGGATTGATTCGTGTTCTAGCTGTTCGAGTTCGTCGGCGTCTTCGATGTGGGCTTCGCCGAGTTCTCGGACTTGGTATTCTAACAAATCAAGTCTTTGCAGTCGCTGCTGTTCCGACTGACGCCTCCGTTTGAGGGCTGTTTTGGCGCTGTTGGCTCCCAGCCACGCGGAGGCGATGATCGATCGGGCTTCAGCGAGCTTTTTGCCGCCGTATAAATCGAGCCATTCTCGCTGGAGGGTTTCTTGTCCGAGGTGGACGGTTTGGCCTTGGGCGGTAATTTCGACCAGCCGATCGCGCAGTTGGTCCATTAACTGGCGGTTGACGAGAATTCCGTTCAACCGGGATCTGGTGCGTAGAGCACCGCTTGATGCGTTAATTTCCCGGCTGCAAACGGCTAAATTTCCGTCTATGGGTTCAATTTCTTGCTCGCCCAGCCACAAAGCTGCGGCTTTGTCCAATTCAAAGGTAGCTTCCAGTATTGCCCGCGTTGCTCCGGTGCGAATCGATCGGCGATCGACTTTCCCGCCCAAAACTGCATCGATCGCATCTAGGATAATCGATTTACCAGCGCCGGTTTCCCCTGTAAATACGTTCAAACTCGGGCCAAATTCTAGATCCAGGCAGTCTATTAAGGCAAAGTTTTCTATTCTGAGGGATATTAACATGGGGAATTTGGAATTTGGAAATTGGAATTGGAATTGGAAATTGGAATTAGTAATTAGTAATTAGTAATTGGGAATTGGTAACAACTGTCAACTGACTTCGGCTATAGTTTCAACCACCCAAACAAATCTCCTACCGTCAGCCGCAATTCTGCTGCCCAATCTGGAACGGGCAACACTTCTTCGGGTTTTGCTAAAATTTCTGGTTGCTTTCCTGGGGGATAAATTAAGATCGAGCGCACCATCGGATCGATCAGCCAACCCATTTGAGTGCCGTTTTTCAGACAGTGTAAAATATTCCCAGTTACTTTAGTTTGACTCTGCCCTGGAGACAGAATTTCAATTGTCCAATCTGGGTAAGTTTCAAATACATTAGCAACATCCCCTTTTTCATCAACTGGTATTCTTTCCCAAGTAAATACTGTGACATCGGGCACGATTGACCTGCCGTCAAAAGTACACCGCAATTCAGGAAAAGCTAAGGCAATTTTCTGAATCTTAACAGCGACATTGATGGCTGGGACTAATTCACCTTGAATCCGGCTATGTTTTCCTTGTAGCATAGCTTTTTGGATGATTTGACCGTTGATATATTCGCTAGCTGGTTCGGTTTCGGGCAGTTTTAGAAACTCGGACAAAGTTAGTCTTTTTGTTGGTATTTGTACCATTTTTTACTCCTTTTATTCCATAAAACCCAAATGTTTTCTAGCAGCAATAGTTACCATTCTGCCCCGACTTGTCCGCTGCAAAAATCCGATTTGCATTAAGTACGGTTCGTATACATCCTCAATGGTTTGAGTATCTTCTCCTGTCGAAGCTGCGAGAGTTTCTAAACCCACCGGACCACCGTTAAAGTTCTCAATCATTGCTGTCAAAATCCGTCGATCTGTCCAATCTAAACCCAGCGGATCGACGTTGAATAATTCCAGGGCGAGTGAGGCCACTTCGGCATCAATTGGCTTTAAGTTTTTGACTTCGCTGTAGTCTCTAACTCGCCGCAGCAAACGGTTAGCGATCCGGGGGGTTCCGCGCGCTCGGCGGGCAATTTCTGTGGCTCCTTCAGGAGTGATTTTAGTGTCGAGAACTTGGGCGGTTCTTTGGACAATTAGACTGAGTTCGTCTATTTCGTAGTAGCGCAATCTTTGGATCAAGCCGAAACGATCGCGCAACGGAGATGTCAGCGACCCGACTTTTGTGGTTGCTCCTACTAAGGTAAATGGTTTCAGGGGAATGCTGCGAATTTTGGCGCTTTTGCCTTGCCCGATCGTAATATCTAAGCGGCAGTCTTCCATCGCCGGATAGAGGATTTCTTCTGTAACTTTAGATAAACGGTGAATTTCGTCGATAAACAGCACGTCGCCTGCTTTGAGGTTGATCAGCAATCCGACAATATCTCGCGGTTTTTCTAACGCTGGGGCGGTGGTAATTTTGCATTCAACTTCCATTTCTGCTGCTAGAATTAGCGACATTGTGGTTTTTCCCAACCCAGGAGGCCCGTAGAGTAACAGGTGATCCATAGGTTCGCCGCGAGATTTAGCTGCTGCAATTGCGATCGCCAAAACTTCTCTCAAGTCTTTTTGTCCGATGTATTCAGCTAAGCGCTGGGGTCGGATTTTGTCGTCTTGTTTGCTGTTTATTTCGTCGGGTAGTTCTTGCGATTCTAGCAAAGATTCCGCCTGGGGTTTGGCGGCTTTTTTGCGACGGGCTGGGGCTATGTCTTCGGGTAGATTTTGGTCGGAGGGCTGTTGTTTGGAGGAGATAATAGCCATATTTATCTGCGATCGGGCAGCGGGAATTGTTTACAATTATTGGCAGAATCTTGACAATTATTGAGTTCGTTATGAGTATTCCATCTTCTTTATTAGCATCGGAAAGCATAACTTTTGAGGGGGCGATCGAGCTGACTCAATCTTTACTCTCGTTCATGGAGGCCGATCGACTTTTACAAGCCGACATCCAGCAAGCTGTTACATCTTTGGTGAAAACACAGAACGGTGCTAGGGGGTTTTTTGTCACCTATCTAACGGACGATGGACAGGAGGCAGATCACCCGTCACCCGGAGTAGTCGAGGCGCTGCGATCGGCTCCTGAGATCGTAGCAGAACTGCTGGTGAAAAATTTGGCGATGTCGGCGGCAATGGTTGTGCATCATTCGCGCCAGCAAAAGGAGGAAATGGCGGCCGATTCTGCTAGAGTGCAGGAGCGATCGCGCAATTTAATTCAAATCCTGCAACTGCCAGCCTGTCAAACTATAGCGTCGCAAATGCTAGAAAGTTTGCAGAGTGCCAACGGCAAGTATGAAAAATTTTTCCAGCGGTGGGGCTATGACGACGAGCAAAAACTAGCGATGGGTTCGGCAGTTCGATCGGCGATCGGCTAAAATAACCTCCGAAGGAAGGGGAAAGAAGAAAGAACGAAGAAGCCCAAGCCAGGGTGGCAGATCCTTGATCAAAGCGGCGGGGCTGTGGAATAATTGCGGTTTAGCAAAAGCTGCATAATTGTAGCTTGAGTTGATTTAGGTGTGAAGCTAGTGAACGAGGGCGAAAAAATTGCAGAGAACTGTGAAAGGAGTTGCCCAAAAGGTCCGAAGGCTGGGCGGCCGGCGGCCGGCAAATACGCCCCGGCGGTGGGCGAAGCTGAATCTGCTGGCAACATTGGTGCGCCGGGACTTGGAAGCTCAATACAAAGGCTCGATTCTGGGCAATTTGTGGCCGCTGCTGAATCAGCTATCGCAATTGGTGATTTACACATACGTATTTTCGATCGTCCTCAAGGTAAAGCTTAGCCTTGCAGGCTTCCCAGAAAACAGCGACATTACATTTGGAGTCTGGTTGTTTGCAGGTTTGCTGCCTTGGACTGCCTTCACCAGCGGTTTGATCAAGTCGGCAGTCTCGGTGGTGGGGCAGCCGAATTTAGTAAAAAAAGTGGTATTTCCCCTCGGTTTGCTGCCCCTAGTGCCGATTTTTACAGCTTTTCTTGAAAGTTCTCTGGGTTTAGCAGCTTTGATTGTGATAGTAGCAGTATCGTCGCAAAAGCTCAACGCTACTTTATGCTTACTGCCGTTGGTGTGGGTGCCTCAGTTGCTGATAACTGCTGGTTTGGGATATTTGACAGCGGGCTTGACTGTATTTTTGCGAGACATTCCTCAGACATTAGGTGTTATTCTAAATTTTTGGTTTTATTTGACGCCGATCGTCTACCCAGCATCAATCATCCCCCAAGAGTGGCGAGCGTGGATATTTTGGCTGAATCCAATGGCCGCCATCTCGGAGGTTTATCGAGACCTCATACTGCTTGGAGAAGTTAAGCATTGGGGCGAATGGGGTGTCGCCACGCTAATTTCTGCTGCTATATTTTGTGGAGGTTTGGCTGTTTATCGGCGTTTGCGTCCCGCTTTTGCTGACGTACTGTAAATTTGTTTGAGATCTACAGTCAATCTAAAATCTAAAATCGATTCTGGTGTAAATATGTTTGAGATTTCAAGTCAATCTAAAATCTAAAATCTAAAATCTAAAATCGATTGACTGCCGCCAATGACAGAAAATGTAATTTCACTAAAAAATGTTTCCAAATGCTTTAAGCGGTACGATCGTCCAGGAGACCGCTTAAAGGAAATTATTTACCCCAGCAAAAAACTGGCGGACGAATTTTGGGCCCTGCACGACATCAATCTGGAAATTCCTCAAGGACAAACTCTGGGAATCGTCGGTCGCAACGGTTCGGGAAAAAGCACTCTCCTGCAAATAATTGTAGGGACGCTGACTCCTACCACAGGAAGCGTGGATGTTAAAGGGCGAGTCTCCGCTTTGTTGGAACTCGGAAGCGGGTTTAACCCGGAATTTACTGGGCGGCAAAATGTGTTTTTTAACGCTCAGTTACTGGGATTTAATCAAAAAGAAACTGAAGAAAAATTTGACGATATAGCTGCTTTTGCTGATATTGGCGATTTCATTGAACAGCCAGTCAAAACTTATTCTAGTGGTATGTTTGTCAGACTAGCTTTTGCCGTAGCGACTAGCGTCGAACCAGATATTTTGGTGGTTGACGAGGCGCTTTCGGTGGGCGACGAAGCTTTTCAACGCAAGTGTTTTGCCCGCTTGCAAAGCATTCAGGAAGGTGGCGGAACGATTTTATTTGTTTCTCACGCTGCTACTTCTGTTGTGCAACTTTGTACCTCCGCGATTTTAATGGATAGCGGTGAATTGCTGCTCGCTCACACGCCGAAAGTGGTAATTTCTAAGTATCAAAAGCTGATTTATGCTGATCCGGATCAGGTTCTGGGGTTGAAGTCAGATATTCGAACTCTGAACCAACTGACAAAACAGGAAAGTCAAGACCAGCTTCAGGATGCTAATTTAGAAAGCACAAAGAGGGAAGTTAAACCGGAGCAACATCTTTCTAAACCCCAGGAATATTACGATGAATTTTACGATCCGGGGATGATACCGTCGAATACGGTAAGGTATCCGTCTCGTGGAGCGGAAATTATCAACCCCCACATCGAGACGCTGAAGGGAAAGGTGGTAAATCACTTGCTAGGTCGTCAAGATTATATTTATACTTACTCTGTCACTTTCTCGCGGTCAACTTCCAAGGTTAGGTTTGGAATGTTGATTAAAACAATTAGCGGTTTTGAGTTGGCGGGTGCTTCTTTGAAGGCTTCTACTCAGTCAGTTAGGTACGTGGAAGCAGGAACGACAATTGTAGTAAAGTTTCATTTTAAATGTTTGCTGAATCCCGGTGTTTATTTTCTGAATGCTGGAGTTGTGGGAACGGTAGATGGAGATTTAACTTATCTGGATCGCTGTGTTGATGTGGCGATGTTTAGAGTTCAGTCTTGTACTGAGTCTTGCGGTAACGGCATCGTTGACTTGCTGATCGAACCGTGTTTAACTGTTGTTAATGCTGATGCTCTAGTAAAAGAGCAGTCAACAGAGGTTATCTAAAATTCTGTAAAAACAATGAGCGATATCAATTTAGATTTAGTCGAAAATCCCGTAATCAAAGCATTTATTCAAGATCAAACTAAGTTTCCCGAAAATTTTAAACTGAATATCTGCGAAGACGATGAAATGTATTTGTTCAGCTTGAACAACGTCAAAGACGATCGCGATCGGGCTTTGGTGCGCTATTATTCGATCGGGCGTCGCATCTTGGATACGGTTAAACAAGTTGTGGAATGGCATTTTGGCAGTTTTGAAAATGTTCCCTCTTTTCTAGATTTTGCCTGCGGTTACGGTAGATTTACCAGGTTTTTGATTCAGGAAATACCGCCGGAACGAATTTGGGTTTCTGATATTTATGCTAATGCGGTTAAGTTTCAAACTGAATACTTGGGCGTTAACGGTATTGTCTCAACTGGGAAACCAGAAAATTATTTAATTGACCGCAAGTTTGACTGCATTCTGGCTAATTCTTTTTTCAGCCATATGCCGGAAAGAACTTTTACAAGTTGGTTACAAAATTTGTACGATTTGTTGACTCCTAACGGCATTTTAATGTTCAGCGTTCACGATGAGTGTTTGCGCCTAGCGAATATAGAAATGCCGGCAAATGGTATTTTGTTTAGTCCTCAAAGCGAAAGCCAGTCTTTAGATAAGGAGGAATACGGCACAACTTATGTAACTGAAAAGTTTGTGAGAGAATGTGTCGAGAAAGTTAGCGGAGGCAAAGCTTTTGTTCACCGCATCAAAAAAGGCATCTGCAGATTTCAGGATTTGTATGTTGTCACAAATGAGCTAGTTAGAGATTTTTCGGAGTTGAATTTCAATCATCACCCGGAAGGATATATTGATGTTGCTGCTTTTACGAATAAGGAGAATTTGTATCTAGAAGGATGGGTAGCTGATGTGAACCTCAACGGCCGAATTGAGGAGCTGCAAGTGCTGGTAAATGGGGAGGTGGTACAGAGGTGCGAGCCTTTTTACGATCGCCCAGATGTAGCTGGATATTTTGAAACTGATGGGGCTTTGCAGTCGGGTTGGAGCTGTTATTTACCCAAAAACATTGTAGGATTGCAGGATGTGTTGATAGTCAAAGCAATCAATAACTATGGTTGGGAATGGATTCTGGAAACTTGCACTGTTAAATCGCTGATCAACCAAAGACAATCGCAGTCTTTATTGGGTTCTACTCAGACAAAACTTCAATTACTTGAGACTCAGTTAGAGTCGGCTAGGATAGAAGGGGAGCAAAATCAAAGTAAGTTAATGATTACTCACACAAAGTTGGAAGAATCTCAAACAAGTTTGCAAGAAGCTCAAACGCAATTAGTTTCAGCTCAAACGCAATTGGAGCAAACTCAAAATCAGTTAGTATCTGTGCAAATGCAGTTGGAGAAAACAGAAAATCAGCTAATTAATCTCAAGCAAGAATTAGAGCAAGCGAAGTGTCGGGTTTTGGCAATGGAAAGCAGCAAGTTCTGGAAGATTAGAAGCGCGTGGTTTCAAGTCAGGCGCTCCCTGGGCTTAGCGGGAGATTAGTGAGTAAATTTGGTTGGTGTGGGTATTAGGGCGCGGGAGATAAATTGTGAGTACAAATGACAGCAAACCGTCGGTTTTTATTGTTACCGGAATGCACCGTTCCGGTACGTCTTTAACAGCTTCTTTGTTTCAGAAAGTTGGGGTTGATATTGGCAAAAAGTTAGTGGGCCCGGCCGACGGAAATGTGAAAGGTCATTTCGAGAATGTTGATTTTGTGGAGTTTCACAAAAGTGTTTTGCGATCGCACGGTATTGATGAACTCGGATGTACGTTTGAAAAAACGATTCCGGTAGCACCAGAATACGTCGAAATCGCCAAAAGGGCGATCGACCAAAATCAACAAACTCACAAACATTGGGGTTGGAAAGACCCGCGAACAGCCCTTTTTTGGGATTTTTGGCTGACTTTACTCCCCGAAGCTAATTTTATCTGTGTTTATCGATCGCCCTGGGAAGTAGTCGATTCCCTTTACCGCCGGGGAACCGATGTCAGCTTGCTGCAAAATCCCGAAATGGCAGTAAAAATGTGGATTCACTACAATCAAAAAGTTTTAGAACTTTACGAACGTTTCCCCCATCGCTGTCTCCTAGCCAACGTTTACCCCATCGGCAACACTCCTGAACTTTTCCTCGATCGAGTCAACGAAAAATTTAATGTTAACTTAGGTGCGATACCGGGCGACAATTTTGAAGAATCTTTATTAGTCAACGATATTGTCAAAAGTCACAGACCGAGTTTAATAGAAAAATATTTTCCCGAAGCATTAGAACTATATGAACTTTTGGAAACCCAAGCTGGCAATCTCAGCAGCGAATCGAAAGATGCGATCGATCAAGTTATTCATTTCCCAGCATCTCCAATCTGGCCCTTTGAAGATTGGCTAAAAATCCGATTGCTGGAAAAACAGCAAAAAACCAGCTCTTCCGAACTCAAACAGTGGCAAGAACAATTTCACCAGGCTCAGGCGAAAGTGTTGGGATTAGAGACAGAATTAGGAGCAACTCAAGTACAGCTTGCAGGCAAAGAATCAAATTTTCAAGAAGCTTTAGCAAAACTCCTCGGATTAGAAACAGAATTAGGACAAACTCAGGTACAGCTTGCAGGCAAAGAAGCGCAATTTCAAGAAGCTTTAACAAAAGTCTTAAAATTAGAAGCAGAATTAGGGCAAACTCAGGTACAGCTTGCAGGCAAAGAATCGCAATTTCAAGAAGCGTTAGCGAAACTCCTGGGATTAGAAACAGAATTAGGACAAACTCAGGTACAGCTTGCCGGCAAAGAATCGCAATTTCAAATAGCTTTAGCGAAAGTCTTAAAATTAGAAGCAGAATTAGGGGAAACTCAGGTACAATTTGAAGAGACTGAATTTATATTGCAGCAAAAGTTAGCTGAGTTAATTCAGCTAGAAACAGCACAAAGTCAAACTCAGGAAAGATTAGAAAACTCCCGCCAGGAAAATGAAATTTTTCGGGCAGAACTTGCTATAATCAAGTCTTCAATATGGTGGCAAGTGAGAGAAAAGTTGTGGGAAGTTCAGCGAAAAATCCGCGACTTGTTCCCTAAATTTATTTTTTCGTTAGATCAACCCACTACTTGGCAAGTTTGTGATTCCAACCTGCTAATTGTTGGCTGGGTTTTTAACCAAAAAAGAGAGACTACAGCAGTCCGCGTCAGAATTAAAAACCAGAGTTTCGTAGGCGTTTACGGCATAGAGAGAAGTGATATAGCGCTAGCACATTCTAATATTCCCGCTGCGAATAAATCAGGTTTTACAATTCAATTGGAAGCGCCGGCCGGACGACACGAAGTGCTACTGGAAGCCCAAGACGATCGAGGTAAATGGCATCTTTTGGCAGCTTATCCGTTGTTAGTTTCAACGATTCAAGCATCGTTAGATGTACCGGTGGTGTGGGAACAGCGTCAGGGTCAAATTTTGTTTGCTGGTTGGTGCTGCCACCACGATCGCAAAATTGCTAAATTAAGCTTGTTGTGCGGCGATACTTCTGTAGAATGCGCCTACGGTTTGCGGCGAAAAGATGTCGGCGAAGTGTTTCCTGACTGGGTTAACAGTTCGGAAAGCGGTTTTGAGGCCCTTGTCGATTTGCCGCCAGGGGAATGGCACGTTTCTCTGCAAGCTGAGTTAGAAAGCGGGGAAATTTTGTCTTTTCAAGCGCCTAAAAAATTGACAGTGCGGCGCTACCATATCTGGCAGCGAAGTGCAGATAAATTTGAGGAGTTATCAAGGTTTACAGCCGCAATTCAGCAGCGGGCGAAGGAGAGAAAACAGCGTCTTGGTAGAATTGTGCCCTTGCCCTGGGAAATTGTGAAAGTGCTCCGCCAGTTGGGGAAGATTTATCGGCAGCAAAAACAGTTTAGTGCGCCGGGAGATTTACTGCCACCGGCGGGTTTTGTGGTGCCTCAACCCATTGATAGATATGACGCATGGCTGGAGGTGAATCAGTGGAACGATCGCGCACGCGATTACTTGATTTCTAGGTTAAAATCCTGCCGGGAACCCCTGCCAAAAATTTCGGTAGTAATGCCAGTTTACAATCCGCAGATAGATTTTCTCGAAAGTGCGATCGACAGTGTAATCAATCAAGTTTATGCCAACTGGGAACTCTGCATTGCCGACGATTGCAGCACCGATTTCACTGTTGCTGACACTTTGAAAAGCTGGGTTCAAAAGGACGATCGTATCCGCATCACATTTCGCACAGAAAACGGCAACATCAGCGCAGCAACCAACAGCGCCGCCGCCCTCGCAACAGGCGACATCATCCTGTTTTTAGACAACGACGACGAACTAACTCCCGACGCATTAGGCGAAGTCGCCCTATATTTTGCCACCCATCCAGCCACCGATTTTCTCTATTCCGACGACGACAAAATCGACACTAAAGGTCGCCGATTCGCCCCGCAATTCAAACCGGAATGGTCGCCGGAACTGCTGCTTTCCTATATGTATCTAGGTCATTTGTGCGCCGTGAGAAGACACATTTTTGAAGAAATAGGCGGTTTACGGATAGGTTTTGAAGGCTCGCAAGATTACGATTTTGCCTTGAGAGCCACCGAAGTTTCTCGCCACGTCGCCCACCTGCCGCTAGTGCTGTATCACTGGCGAACCGCACCCGGTTCTACAGCCATATCTGGGGCCGCGAAACCCGCCAGTTTTTCCGCAGGTCAAAAAGCCATTCAAGACGCACTAAACCGCCGCCAAATTAACGGCAATGTCGCTCAGCACGCATGGGCGATTAAAGAAAATTTGGGGATATTTGCCCAGGATTTCCCGGATAACGGCCCATCAGTAACGGTAATTATTCCTACTAAAAATCAGCTCAAATTGCTGAAAGCCTGTCTGGATTCTCTACAAACTACAACATACAAAAATTATCAAGTTGCCGTCATCGACAACGAAAGCGACGACCCGAAAACTCTGGAATACTTAAAGGAATTAAGTTGCCAAGTTTTGCGGATAAAAAATCCTGGCGGCAAGTTTAGTTTTGCAGCAATTAACAACCGCGCTGCGGAACAAGTTGACAGCGAATATGTGTTGTTTTTGAACAACGATACTGAAGTAATTAACCCGCGCTGGCTGAGTCAAATGGTGGGATACGCTCAAATCGCGGGCGTGGGTGCAGTCGGCGCGAGGCTTTTATATCCCGACGGCAGAATTCAGCACGCGGGCGTAATTCACGGGCTGCATCACGGTTTGGCTGGTCATGCTTTTAAGCTGATGGACAAGAATAATCGAGGCTATCTTTCTCAAGCGATGGTAACGCGAAATTACTCTGCGGTAACAGCCGCTTGCACGATTACTCCGCGTCAATTGTTCTTAGAATTGGGCGGTTTTGATGAGGAGAATTTTGCTGTTGCTTACAATGATGCAGATTACGGATACCGATTGTTAGAACGCGGTTATCGGTGCGTATATTGTCCCGATGCGGAGTTGTTGCACAAAGAGGGAACTTCTAGGGGTTTTACCGACAATCCTCAAGAAGTGGCGGCTTTTAGGCGTAAGTATGCGGGGAAAAATGACAGTTTTTATAGTCCGCACTTGTCTTTAGAAGATGAGTATTTTCATATTCAACCTCGACGGGTTTTTATGAAGGAAGAAGGTTCGGCAACGGATTTTGTAACGGATGTAACGGATGTAACCGAGAAGGAAGAACGCAAATTTAGTGATTCTGGTTGGTTGGAAGCAGCCAATGGTTTTGTTAATCGTGTCAAAGTTTTGATGTGCAGCAATTCGCTGGATTTCACTGGGGCGCCGCTGCATCAGTACGAAATCGCGGTGAAATTGGCGGCTGAGGGTGTGATTAAGCCGATCGTACTTTGCGTAACAGACGGGCCCCTGCGTCAAGCTTACGAACAGCATGGAATTGAAGTAATTGTGCGCGACAATCCTCTCGAACACATCTATCAGCGCGATGCTTATGATGAAGCTATCCGCAGTTTTAGCACAGAAATTGCCAGTTTAAAAGTAGATGCAATTTATGCCAATACTTTAGAAAACTTTTTTGTAGTTGATGCCGCGCGGCAACTCGGAACTCCTACAGTGTGGAACGTGCACGAAAGCGAACCTTGGCAAACTTATTTTAACAGGTTTGGTTCGGAGATTGCGGCGAGAGCTTTAGAGTGTTTTCGCTTTCCTTACAAAGTGATTTTTGTGGCAGATGCCACGCGGGATAGGTATTTGCCTCTCAACAGCCACCACAATTTTACAGTGATTCACAACGGCTTAGATTTGAGCAAACTGGAAAATTCGGAGAATTCTGAATTGGCTAGAAAAACTTTAGGTGTTGCAGCGGAAGATGTGGTAATTTTGCTGCTGGGAACGGTATGCGAACGCAAAGGCCAGCAGGATTTAGTTAAGGCACTTTCACTTTTACCTGATAAATGGCACAATAAGATTAGATGTTTTATTGTGGGCGATCGCCCGAGTATTTACAGCAATAAATTAGCCGAGTTGGTGGGGGAATTACCAGAAGAGTTGCGGCAAAGGGTGACAGTAGTCCCGGAAACTGGGGAGACGGGAAAATATTACAAAGCTGCTGATATTTTTGTTTGCACTTCTCGCGTTGAAAGTTTTCCCAGAGTGATTTTGGAGGCGATGGTCTGCGATTTGCCAATTGTTACATCGCCGGTTTTTGGAATTAAAGAACAAGTGCGGCCTGGAATTAATGGTTTGTTTTATACGCCCGATCGCCCGGACGAATTAGTTGCAGCTTTGATTACCTTATTGGAGGATAAATCTTTGCGGCAGCAGTTAGCTGAAAACGCTAAATATGTCTTGGATTCACTTAATACTTTTGAGGAAATGACTCAAGCTTATGCAGAGATTTTCTGCGAAGCATATTTCAGCCGTCATTAGTCATTTTACAGTCCCAGCGTCCCCGCCCGTGAAGGGCAGTAACTCACCTCGTAGACTTTTGGCAGGATTTAATATAATTTGCCAAGAATTGCGGAACATATTGGAAATTGAGCCATCAATACTATAAAATAATCAAAAATGAACGATGATAAAATGACCGATCGCCCAAGAGTAGATTATGAAAGGGCCTGGGACAGTTACGCCCAACAGTGGCAAAAAACTAATGCCGAACTTGCCCATATTGGCGACGAATGGATAGGTAAAGCTGCCGGTGCCGCCAACTCCTTAGCCGAATACGAAGCGCTGATAGAACAGCAATTTATTGCACCGTACATCAAAAAAGAACATACGGTTTTAGAAATTGGTATCGGCGGCGGAAAAACCGGTTCGCTGCTGCTGAAATATTGCGATCGACTAATTTGTGCCGACATTTCCAGTCAAATGCTGCAAGCGGCGCGATCGCGCTTGGGAGACGATCGCGTTTCTTACGTCAAACTCGACGGTTTAACATTAGACGGCATCGCTCCAGGTTCAGCCGATGTCTGCTTTTGTTACGATACAATGGTACACGTAGAGCCGGTAGATATATTCAACTACCTGACTCGAATTCCCAAACTGCTGCAGGGCGATCGAATTTGCGTGTTTCACCACACAAATATTTTTAGCGAATTAGGGTGGCAAAAATTCGCCAGCGAGTGGGACAAAAACTTGCTAGGACACAGAGACGGCACAGCATTTTCAGTTATGACTGATACAATTATGGAAAGATTTCTCCATCATTTAAACTATGAAATCATCCTGAAAAATACATCTTCAGTACCGCGAGATTGTGTCTGGATCTGCAAAGCACCAACACCCAATGAATAAAATTAAAGCTTTTTAGCCGCCTCAAAATATTCTATTCCAACAGTCAACAGTCAACAGTCAATCGATTTTAGATTTTAGATTTTAGATTGTTATCAGTCAACAGTCAACAGTCAACAGTCAACAGTCAATCGATTTTAGATTTTAGATTGTTATCAGTCAACAGACAACAGTCAACAGTCAACAGTCAACAGTCAACAGACAACTGACAATGAAAGCATTATTTCTCCATCCCAACTTCCCCGCCCAATACCGCCACATTATCACGGCTTTAGGCGCAGATCCCAAAAATCAAATTGTCTTCGGCACTAAAAACGAGCGCCCAGAGTGGAACATTCCCGGCGTTCGCAAAGCAGCATTTACCCCCAGCCGGGAACCCCACGCGCAGACTCACCAATACGTCCGCCCTTTAGAAAGTGCCGTCATCTACGGACAAGCCGTATTTAGAATGGCAGAACAACTCAAAGCAGACGGTTTCGTACCTGATATTATCTGCGGACATTCCGGTTGGGGGCCGACATTATTTGTCAAAGAAGCTTTTCCAAATACACCACTTTTGTGCTATTTCGAGTGGTTTTATCATGCTATTGGTTCCGACGCAGATTTTGACCCAGCGGAACCTTTAACAGTTGACGATATGGCCAGAATTAGAATCAAAAATGCGCCGATTCTGATCGATTTATACTCTTGTGATTGGGGTTTGTCGCCCACTTATTGGCAGCGATCGCAATTTCCGCCAGAACTACAACAAAAATTATCCACACTCCACGACGGCGTAGATACCGATTACTTCAAACCAGACCCCGGTGCTAAACTGGTTTTGCCTAACTTAGACTTGTCTGGCGTTGATGAAATTGTCACCTACGTATCGCGGGGAATGGAACCTTACCGGGGTTTTCCTGAATTCATTGAGTCGATCGCCTATGTACAAGAACGCCGCCCCAATTGTCACGTCGTAATCGTTGGTTCAGAAAGAGTTTGTTATGGGCGTTCTTTACCCAACGGCGAGTCTTACAAAGACTATATGCTCAAAAAAGTCCCCCTAGACTTGTCGCGAGTTCACTTTGTCGGGCCCCTACCTTACGGACTGTATTTAAAAGTAATTCAAGCATCCGACGTACACGTTTATTTGACCAGACCTTTTGTACTATCTTGGTCGATGATTGAATCTTTATCAACAGGATGTTTAGTAATCGGTTCCGACACAGGGCCAGTCAGAGAAGTTATCCGCGACGGAGAGAACGGTTTGCTAGTCGATTACTTCTCACCGAAACAAGTAGCCGATCGCATTGATGAAGTTTTAGACCATCCTACCCGCATGGCAGAAATTCGCATCAAAGCCCGTCAAACCGCCCTAGAACGCTACAGTTTAGCTAAAATGCTGCCGCAACATTTACAACTAATTGAGCAAGTAGCAAATCGTTCCATGCCGCCTACAGTTGGTATGGAACCAGAACGGGAATTAGCAGCATCTTTTGCAGTGAGAATTTAGCAATAAAGTTGGTCAGGACTAAACCGCGGTTCACAACATCTCCTGTGCGACTACACCGCACAGGAGATGGTTGTTTCATTCTCTTGTAGGGGCTGCCCCCATGTCTGAAACGCCGTGAAATCGTCTGTGGGAGGGTAGGCATTCTTGGCACTACAAGAGTCAAAATCGCGATTTTGGTGAGAATGAAACCGCCCTGCTGATTGTTGGGGGACGCAAGAGTAAGTTCTTGTCCCCCCCTTTTTTAAGGAGGGGGGCTAGGGCGGATCGAGCTTAAATGAACCGAAATGGAGCCATAGTTGCTGGCAGCATTCATGCGAGTGGTAAAAAGCAGCACACCTGTAGAATAGGATGTAGTGGAGGCATTTAAGTTGGAAAGTATGGGGTTGGTAAATTTACAAGCCAATCTCGCGACGGTGAGTTGCGAGTTTTATAGGCAGTATTTTGGCGATCGTTTCAGTAGCAATTGATACCATTCGGGATTATCAGGAGTAACAAAAGAGCTATGAAGATTATTCGGTTCCTGAGTTTATTATGCCTCGTAACAATTATTTCTGTTTTTTCAGGGTTTGTAGCCTCCTATCGTGCTATGGGAGTATTTGATAGCGGCTATTCACCTCCACCTATAAAGCTGGAAAATTTCAAAGAGCTGCCACAAAGCCCTCTTTCTAATAATGCGTTTGCTTTTGCCGACATCGCTTGGAGAACATTTGTAACTTTGAATTGGCCTGCTAATGACGCCAGGTCATTAAAGGAACTTGCCTTGGGTCAAGCACCGCTCGCTCCACGTGTATGGGAATTTTATCGAACTCCTGAAGAAGTGTTTCTTCCTAATGGTGAAAACCCTTTGCTAAATACACCCAACCCTTTTGCAATAAGAACCTTAAACTTAGACTTAATCAAGGGGCAAGGATCGGGTTCGCCAGAAAATGAGGAATTGCGAAAAAATTTACAAAATAGCCGTGCTTGGATCGAAAAAGTTATTAAGAGTAAGGAGTGCCCAGCAAAAATTGAGGTTAGCGATGAAGAAAATAATTTGTTGCTCAACAACATTCCTCTTGTCGATAAACAAGGAAATTACATAATAGTCGAGAGTCATTTGAACCCAAATGAATTCAAGCAAATTGTGGATAATAAATGGTACGATGCTAGCAAATTGGCTGAGTACAACCAAAAGGAAAAGTTAGAGTTTAAATCCACCCATTCAAGTATAGATGCACCCATAGAAGTTAAGGCAGCTTGGCGCGTTTTTGATAAAAAATCTAGCGCAGAGGAAAAAGGTCGTTACTATACCACAAAGCGGGTATTAGCAATTCCTAAAGAACAATATGTTTGTACTACCGATAATTGTGGTACTGACGATCCTGTACTTCAGGAAATTGAAGTGGGACTGATTGGCTTCCATATTGCCTATAAAATACCTAAACAGCAAAGTTCAACTCCTGGATGGGTTTGGGCTACCTTTGAACAGGTGGATAATCTCAAAGTGGATAATGGGCCTCTAGGATTGAAACCAACCCTATCCAACCCAGATTGCGATCCAAACGATCCAAATAAGGGGTCTTGCCTACCTAACTATCCATACGTAGAATGGCCTTTTCTTTGGCGCGATCAATCTCCCCATGCGGTGACGAAATCCCAGGATGGGAAAATAAAGCCGCAAATTCCTACCCAGGCTGTACGACTCTCCGAACAGCGCAATTGCAGAAGCAACCAACTCAGTGACTCTGTAAAGAAATCTCTCCAACAACAGAACAAAAATTGGCAGCAAGAATTCCGAAAAGTGGATGGGAATTCTGTATGGCAATACTATCAACTTGTGGGAACTCAATGGGTGCAAAATCCTCCTACTGCTAGTCAACTTACGTCTTTGACAAATGATAAGTTAATATCAAACAGTAGAACGGGGACTACACCAGGACCGCTATTCAATGTAGCTATGGAAGCTTATTCCCAAACCCAGGTCAACGGTGATTCCTGTATTGGTTGCCACGTCACTGCAACACTACCAAGTTCTAGGGGTACTTCTGAAAAAGCCATGTCAGATTTTAGTTTTCTATTGCAACGTGCTAAAAGTTCGAGAAATAATGTATCAAGCGATGGTAAACCCAATTCCTGAACTTAGCTTTGATTGAGAAGCAAAGGTTTCGAGAGAGCAACATATCATCCATATAGCTACAATCTTAAGGAGAAGATAGCAATGTCTGAATTCAATACAATCCAAAGCTTAGTCAGTCCAGATCAGCCAACTAAAGCTGAAGATGAGCTAAAGAATCTGCTCAAAGAAATGGGGTTTGACCTAACTGAGACAACACAGCAATTCGCCGCTCAATGGTCGCAATTGGTTGCTTGGTCTTGGCTTGAGCCTCATGAGTATACCGAAAATAAGCCAAACGAAGCGCAGGAAAATCTCCGACAAGAGTTTATCAATGCAGTCAAAGAGTTAGCCCGTACCTGCATTCAGGAGCATTACTGTCCGGGTATGTTTGTCGATCAAATAATGGCACAGAGCGATCGTCTGTCTCAATATTTGACTGGAGACATATCGGTGAGTGACTTAACGTTGCCTAAGCTTTACCAGCAGCTTACCAATAATCAAAAGCCGTATGTTTTTACGAAAGAGTTGACTCAAAATTTTGTCTGGGTGGTAACTGTCGATCGATTTAATGGCTGGTTGGCTGGTTACAATAACGACAAGAAAAAGTTTGTGATGGTAATAGCTTATCCACCTCGCCCCGCACTCAGTCCATCGGTTTTGACGGTATCTGAGTTGCGCGATTGGAGTCAGGGCGTCGGAGATGGAGGGTACACTCCTCCTAATCCCTATATTCCCACCTGCCTTTGCTAAGGTCGTAATCTCAGCACCAGTTGATGAGTAAGTGGTTAGGTAGGTTGTTGCGCTTTAGCGCTAAAGCGCAACAACGTACAAAAAATACTTAAATTAATACAATAAATTTGCTTACAGAATGTATCGCGATTACAAGCCAAAATTTAAGGATTGCTTTCGCATCGAGACAGAAAGAACAGAAGGAGTTTTCCTTTTGTCGGAAAGGAATGCGGCTGTACTGAGCGACCCTATCTACGCCCAATTAGCTCCGTTGTTGGATGGAAATCATAGCATTGATGAAATTGTCAATCAATTGCAAGATCGCCTGCCGGCATCTTATATCTACTATGGGCTAAGTCAGTTAAAAAATCAGGGTTATCTGAGCAACGGTGATGAGTTGCTGTCGCCATCGTTACAGATTTTTTGTGAGCAGTTGAATATTAGCGTGGAAGCCGCACACGATCACTTACAGACAACCAAAGTCGCAGTGAGGGCAATGGGTTCTATTTCCGCTGCTGAATTGATTGAAACTCTAGAATCGCACCAAATCCAGGTCAGCGAAGATGCCGATTTGCAAGTCGTTTTGTGTGATGATTACCTGCAACTGGATCTAGCCGCGCTCAATCAGCTTGCCTTACAAAAATCGCGTCCCTGGTTACTTGTCAAGCCGATTGGCACAATTATCTGGCTTGGCCCACTGTTCTATCCCAGAAAAACGGGCTGTTGGGAATGTTTGGCGCAACGCTTGCGATGCAATCGACCCATTGAAGGGTATCTTAAGAGACGGACGAACGATACAGCACCGCTGACGCCACCCCTAGCGAAAATACCTGGTGTCTTGCAAACGGCTTTGGGGATGACAGCTATTGAAGTCTTAAAATGGATCGTTCAGAATCGGGAAAATAAACGATTGGAAGGGGTATTAATTACTCACGATACTTTGACTTTAGAGACTCAAAGCCATATTCTCACCAAGCGTCCTCAATGCCCGGTTTGCGGATTTAGCAAAAGCCAGAATAGTGCAAAACCAATCCCATTAATTCTGGGTAGTCGCAAGAAAACTTTTACTGCTGAAGGCGGACACCGTTGCAGTTCTCCTGAAGCCACCCTTAGTAAATATCAGCATCATATTAGTCCCATCACGGGGGTTATTCGAGAATTACAAAAGTTACCCGATCGCCTAGATGGTTTTCATAATTATGTAGCAAAACATCATTTTATCTCGATGTTTGATGACTTGAGATCATTGGCTCAAAACATTGGCGGTAGAAGTGGAGGAAAGGGAAGAACGGATATTCAGGCGCGAGTTAGCGGTTTTGGAGAAGCTATAGAGAGATATTCTGGGGTTTTCCAGGGA
Source organism: Microcoleus sp. POL10_C6 (assembly GCF_036701585.1). Classification (NCBI taxonomy): domain Bacteria; kingdom Bacillati; phylum Cyanobacteriota; class Cyanophyceae; order Oscillatoriales; family Microcoleaceae; genus Microcoleus; species Microcoleus sp. POL10_C6. The sequence continues at coordinate 94,412 of NZ_JAUBRB010000014.1, forward strand.
GATGAAATCAGAATTAAAGAAACTTATCAGCAATTTGGCGATCGCGCAATTCATCCCAATGTTTGCATGAATTTCAGCCAATCCCAATATAGCGATCGCCAAAACTGGAATGCCAGTTGTCAGACCCTTTTTCAAAGAGTCCCCGAACCATTTGATCAAACCAACGCGATCGAGTGGACGGCTGTTTGGTCTTTGACTCAGCAGGAATTTAAGTATCTTCCCACTGCTTACTGTTACTTTGGCTATCCCAAACCAGAAAAACCTGACTGTTGGGCAGATACGAACGGCTGTGCAGCAGGTAACACCTTGGAAGAGGCGATATTACAAGGTTTTATGGAATTGGTCGAACGAGATAGCGTGGCGCTGTGGTGGTACAACCGAATTCAAAGACCAGAGGTGGATTTGGACAGTTTTGATGAACCTTATTTTCGCTCTCTGGAAGAGTCTTATCAGTCCATACATCGGGATTTGTGGGTTTTGGATGTCACCAGCGATCTGAATATTCCCACCTTTGTTGCTGTTAGTAAATGTTGCGATCGCGACTCGGAAGATATTCTTTTAGGATTCGGTTCTCATTTCGATGCTAAAATTGCTGTTAGTAGAGCGCTGACGGAAATCAATCAAATTTTGGGTGTTGTGTTACCAACTAACGCCGATGGTAAAACCCAGTACGCCTCCTCAGCGGAACCCTTAGCATTAAACTGGTGGCAAACTGCAACGCTACATAATCAGCCCTATTTAGTTCCCGACAAAAGTAGTCGCGCTAAAGTTTATGCCGATTACGCTCAAAACTGGAGTGACGATCTACTAGAAGACATCAAGCGCTGCCAACAAATCGTAGAACAAAAGGGAATGGAAATGTTAGTCCTGGATCAAACTCGTCCTGATATTGGGTTGAAGGTCGTCAAGGTAATTGTGCCTGGAATGCGACACTTTTGGAAGCGTTTAGGAGCAGGACGACTCTATGATGTACCCGTACAAATGGGGTGGTTAAACGAACCAATATCTGAAGATAATCTGAATCCAATTCCAATGTGGTTATAATTTCCCCTTACCCAAAAGATGTTTAAAAACTATAAAATTATCGATGCCGATGCTCACGTTTACGAACCCCACAGCATTTGGGAAGAGTATCTCGAACCAGCTTTCAAGCACTTTGCTCCTTCGCCAGACCTGAAAATTCAAGGAGAACCGATTATTAATAAGTTCTCCGAGCAATATCTACGTCAATGGGCAAAACCGTTTTTGGAAGTCGAGCCCCTGGCTGGTGCTGACCCCCAAATTCAGGTACAAGCCATGATGCAGATGGGGGTTGATGTGGCATTTATTTATCCCACATCCCTGCTGTTTATCACTGCGGTAAATACTATGGCACCTAAATTGGTGGGTGCTTTTGTGCGAGCTTATAATAATTGGTTGCGAGATTTCTGTAGTTTTAATCCCCAAATACTCAAAGGTGTGGGCAGCATTAATCTTCACGATCCAGAAGAGATGGTGCCAGAATTACAACGAATCGCCGATTTTGGCTGGAAAGCAGTCTTTTTGCGTCCCAACCCTGTCAAAGGAAGAATTTTGAGCGATCGCGCCTACGAGCCATTTTGGACGAAGTGCGAGGAGTTGGAAATCGCCGTAGGCATTCACGAAGGAACTCCTAGCCGTCTGCCTACTGCTGGGGCCGATCGCTTTAATACTCGCTTTGCCTTACGTGCCTGTTCCCATCCGATGGAACAAATGATGGCTCTGCTAACATTGATTGAAGGTGGTGTACTGGAACGCCATCCCCAACTCAAAGTTGGCTTTTTGGAGTCAGGTGGCGGGTGGTTGCCCTACTGGTTGTGGCGGCTCGATCGAGAATACGAGAGTTCGCGCTGGGAAGTGGCAGATCGTGTGAAGATGAAGCCCTCAGAGTATTTCCGCCGTCAGTGTTTTGTTTCTATGGAGCCTTCGGAGCCACACTTATCTCAAGTTATTGAGTATATCGGCTCCGATAACATCCTCTTTGGTTCTGATTATCCTCATGGAGAATACGAATCGGATATTGTCGAGCAAGTAGTTGCTCTTGAGGGGCAACTGCCCCAGGGAACTGTAGAAAAGATTTTGTGGGAAAATCCGGCTCGTTTCTACGGGATCAGTTGAATGTCATTCAAACCTAACGGCCCAACTCCCTTCTCCTAAATAAATATGTTCAACGAACCCTTTCCCGTTCCCGAAGTCGATGAGCGTATACTGTTCGATCTCAGTTGCTCTAGAATCATCGGGCCAGTAATAACATTAGCGCAAGAAATCAATCTATTTAAGCTGATAGACGAAGCACCGCAAACAATTGAAGATGCTGCCAAACACCTCAAAGTTACACCTATAATCTCTGAAGCTTTCATGGCAGTTCTGGCCGCATTTGGATTACTCGAAAGACAGAAAGATGGACGGTTTGGCCTGACAAAGGTGGCAAAAACATACATGATTCCAGATAGCCCATTTTACTATACGGGGTTTTGCCCTCCCCATGAATGGTATCTGGATCTGCTTCGCATGAAATTAATCGGTGGCGCTCAACCACCAATGCCGATGGCGGTGGCGATGAATCAGCACAAAATTGAGATGGTGCACAGCTTCATCGATCGGATGCACATGATGATACTGCCAACCGCAGGAAACTTAGCCAAACAACCTGTGTTCGGTCAAATATCGCATCTTCTTGATGTGGGAGGTGGTTCGGGAGCGCTGGCGATCGCGATCGCAGCATTTAATCCGCAGATTCAATGCACGGTTATGGATCTTGAGCCTGTATGCGAGATTGCACAAAAAAATATTGCCCAATATGGCTTAGAAAAACAGATTACTACCGTTGCGCGAGATATGTTTGAAGATGCGTGGCCTGGAGAACCAGACGGTATTCTATTTGGCAATGTTTTTCACGATTGGGATTTAGAACATTGCTATTTGTTAGCTCGACGAGCATTCGATGTACTTAAATCGGGCGGGAAAGTGTTGTTGCATGAAATGCCTTTGCATGACACAAAAGATGGGCCGCTCACAGTCGCCTGTTTGTCAGCCATATTACTGATGTATGAGAAAGGTAAGCAGTATACTTTAAAGGAAATAGAAGAAATCTTATCCTCAGTAGGGTTTATTGATTTTCAGTCAATACCAACTCATGCTTATTATCATCTGATTAGTGCTAAAAAACCATAATTTTTGTTTGTATTTTTAGTTGAGAAAAATCTTAAGTATGAAAATTCTTTCTAATTACCAAATTATCGCCCAAATTTTTGAAAGCTCGAATTCGCTAGTTTATCGAGCAAATCACCGCCATGACAATCAACCTGTTATTCTCAAGGTTCTCAAGGAAGATTATCCTACCCCTGCGGAGCTAACCAGATATAAGCAAGAGTATGAAATTACTCGTTCCTTGAATATAGATGGAGTGATTAGAGCTTATGATTTGCAAAAATATCAGAATACACTAGCAATAGTTTTAGAAGACTTTGGAGGTGAATCCTTAGACATTATCCTGAGAGATAGAAAACTTAGCTTGCCTGAATTTCTTTCTATTGCTATTAAAATAACGAAGACTTTAGGTGAAATCCATGCTGTTAATGTTATCCACAAAGATATCAATCCTGCCAATATTGTTTGGAATTTAAAAACAGATATCCTGAAAATTATTGATTTTGGCATTTCTACACTATTTACGCGGGAAAATCCCACAATTAAAAACCCAAATATTCTCGAAGGCACACTGGCTTATATGTCGCCCGAACAAACAGGCCGGATGAATCGGGCCCTCGACTACACTACAGACTTTTACTCTCTGGGGGCGACATTTTATCGAATACTAACTGGTTATTTACCTTTTGATACAAGCGATGCTTTGGAATTAGTACACTGCCACATTGCCAAACAGCCTCTACCGCCTCACGAACTCGATCCCAATATACCCAAAGTTGTTTCTAACCTGATTGTGAAATTGTTAGCGAAAACCGCGGAGGAACGCTACCAGAGTGCCTTTGGCATCGCTGCAGATATGGAAGAATGCCTCAGACAGTTTCAGCTATGCGGAGAAATTGCAGATTTTCCGCTAGCACAACAAGATTTTTCTGACAGGTTAAGTATACCGCAGAAACTTTACGGTAGAGAGCGAGAAATTGAGATATTATTATCAAACTTTGCGCGGATAGCCTCAGCAAATAGCTCTGAAGAACAGACACGAAAGTGCGTTGAGATGGTACTCGTTTCCGGCTATTCTGGCATCGGTAAGTCTGTGCTGGTACAGGAACTCTACAAGCCAATTACAGCTCGGCGAGGCTATTTTATTTCTGGTAAGTTCGAGCAGTTACAGCGCAATATTCCCTACTCTGCAATTGCTGCTGCTTTTCGCTCTCTCATACAGCAAATTTTAGCTGAAGATGAAGCACAGCTATCAGAATGGCGTGAAAAACTACTGGCAGCATTTGCCTCTAATGGTCAAGCCATCGTTGACGTGATTCCTGAAGTAGAACTAATAGTTGGGCCTCAACCTCCGATTCAGCAACTGGAGCCGATGGAGGCGCAAAATCGGTTTAACTTGGTGTTTCAAAAATTTGTTAGGGTGTTTTGCCAAAGCTCACATCCACTGGTCATTTTTTTGGATGACTTACAGTGGGCAGACGCAGCTAGTTTAAAGTCTATCGAATTAATGTTGACTGATGAGCAGATGAAATATTTGCTCCTGATTGGTGCTTATCGAGACAGTGAAGTTAGCCCCACCCACCCTTCAATCTTAACCCTCAATCGTTTAGAAAAAGAGGGAGTTATTCTCAATAGGACAACATTAGCCCCCTTAGCTGCTCCTCACATCGCTCAATTGATTGCCGATACTCTCCACAGCAATCTAGAACTGGTAGAGCCGCTAACTGAGTTAATTTATCGCAAAACATCAGGTAATCCTTTCTTCGTCAATGAATTTCTTAAAACTATATATCAAGAAAATTTATTAAAGTTTGATTGGCAACAGCGTTGTTGGGTCTGGGATATCCCGCAAATCGAGGCTTTAGGTATCACAGAAAATGTTGTGGATTTGCTGATAGACAAATTAAAAAAACTACCTGATGCGCCTCAGCAAGCATTGCTTCTGGCTGCTTGTATTGGGAATAGCTTCGATCTGAAAACTCTTTCTATAGTCTGTGAAAAATCCCTGACAGATACATTTGTAGATTTACTACCTGCTATTCAGTCCGGGCTGATTCAACCGGCTTCATCGCTAGAAACTACCTTGAACAATCCCCTCGATGCCTCTTTGGTTATCCTGAATTATAAGTTTCAACACGATCGCGTCCAGCAAGTCGCCTATACCTTGATTGATGACAATCACAAGCAAACGGTTCATCTTAAAATTGGCAGGTTGTTACTTGCAAGTACACTTTCAGATGCACAAGAAGAAAATATTTTTGCTATAGTCGATCATCTTAATAAAGGAAAAAACTTGATTGCCAGCAAGGCTGAAAAAGTGCATCTGAGTCAATTGAATCTCAAGGCAGGTTATAAAGCCAAAGAATCTACTGCATATACGGCTGCTAGAGAATATTTTATATCGGCAAAGCAATTTTTTCCTGGAAATATATGGAAAGGGAAAAATAATTATAAAATGGCTGTGGATTTATATAAAAGCCTAGCCCAGGTTGAATATCTCAATAGCAACTTTCAAGAGTCAGAATTGCTTATAGAATTGGCTATTAATAGAGTGAAGTCAGCGCTAGAACGCTCGGAATTATATTATTTGCTAATCGAACTATATACCATGCAGGGCAAATACTTGGAGGCGATTCACATCGGTCGAACAGCTTTAGCGCAATTGGGTATCGACTTTCCAGATCGCGACTTTGACAAAGCTGTTGAAGCTGAATTAGCTAAGTTTAGCGAAAGTTTAGGAAAACGAGAAGTTGCTTCGCTGATTGACAATCCAGAAATGGAAGACCCGATCAAGCAGATGGCCTTAGAGCTATTGATAAAAATGCAACCCCCAGCATACTTAGGCGCTCCAGAGCTTTCCGGTGTCGTAATGAGTAAATCTGCCAATCTGAGCGTTGAATACGGTCATACATCCAAATCGGCAATTAGCTACAGTATATTTGGTGCATTCCAAGCAATATTAGGAAACTATCAGTTAAGTTACGAACTCACGTTGTTAGGATATCAGTTAAGTAAAAAGTTCGATGATTTATATTCTTTAAGCGAAACAGCTAATGCTCTTGCCAATTTTTCTTTATCATGGGTTAAGCACATCAAGCAAACTGAAAGTCTTAACGCAGAATCAATTGAGGCTGGGTTACAGTCAGGTATGCTTCAATTTGCTGGCTTTAGCATGACTCATACTTTATTAAATGGAATTTACCAAGGCAAAAATCTATCTTTACTTCCTCAAGAGGCATCTGACATTCTCCCTTTTTGCCAAAAAACCAAAAACCAATGGTCTGTTGATTGTACCTTGGGACAGAAAATAATCTTACAAAACCTGCTCGGACAAACGCAAGATAAAGTTGATTTTGGTGGCGATGAGATTCAGGAATCCGACTATCTAAATCCAGAGGAAGTTAGCCGAACCCCAAACGCAATCTGCTATTATTACATTTTCAAGGCTCAAGTTCTCTATTTATATGGCGAGTTGCAATTAGCGTTAGCATCGATAGCCAAGGCGCGAGAATTATCAGCGTTTATTTCTGGCACTATTCAAGCTTCTACTTACAACTTTTATTATTCCCTGATTTTAGCTGCACTCCATCCATCTGTTTCTCCAGAAGAGCAACAAGAATACTGGACTCAAATCGAGGCTAACCAAACGCAAATGCAAAACTGGGCAAATAATTGCCCGGAAAATTTTCTACATAAATATCTTTTAGTCGCCGCAGAAATGACCAGAATATCGGGTAAGTGGTATGAAGCGAGCGATTTATACGATCGAGCGATTAAATTGGCTAAAGAAAATGAGTTTATTCAAGATGAAGCACTCGCCAACGAACTAGCCGCCAAGTTTTGGTTTGCCGAAGAAAAATCTGAGTTCGCCCAAATTTATTTAAAAAAAGCATACCAAGGTTATCACATTTGGGGAGCAAAACGCAAAGTAGAAGATTTAGATGAAAAATATCTCCAGTGGCTTGGTTCAACCAAAACAGATACTCAAAATACCAAGAATCCGATTACCACAACAGGTGAAAAATCAGGCGAAGCGCTAGATTTTGCCGCAGTAATGAAAGCATCCCAAGCTATCTCCGGTGAAATCGTTCTCGAACAATTGTTAAACCAGGTGATGAAAACTGTGATTGAAAACGCAGGGGCCCAAAAAGGTTTTCTCATTCTGGATCAAGGTGGGAGTTGGGCGATTGAAGCCGAAGCAGCAGTAGAATGCGATCGTATTACCATTATGCAATCCATTCCCGTAGATTCCGTAGATCCTGCAACTGGAATTCCCCTGCTGTCAACCGCCATAGTTAACTACGTCGCTCGCAGCCACGAAAATGTAGTATTAAATAACGCCACAGATGAAGGACAATTTACCCGCGACTCTTACATTACCGCTACTCAACCCAAATCGATCCTCTGCACTCCCCTACTCAATCAAGGCAAACTCGGTGGTATTCTCTACTTAGAAAATAATTTGGCGATCGGCGCATTTACCTCGGAAAGAGTGGAAACTTTAAAAATCATTGCGGCTCAAGCTGCGATCTCGATTGAAAATGCAACTCTCTACGAAAAATTAGAAGATTACAACCGAACTTTAGAGCAAAAAGTAGAAGATCGCACCGCACAATTAGCCCAAGCTAATGCAGAAATATTGGTTTTGAACGATCGGCTCAAAGTAGAAAACCTTCGCATGAGTGCCGAACTAGACGTAACCCGCCGCCTGCAACAGATGATTTTGCCTCAACAGCAGGAATTAGAGTCTATTGAAGGGCTAGAAATTGCTGCATTCATGGAACCCGCTGATGAAGTTGGCGGCGACTACTACGACGTACTAAATTACGGCGGTAAAGCCACAATTGGCATCGGCGATGTGACAGGACACGGTTTAGAAAGCGGCGTGTTAATGATTATGGCGCAAACAGCAATTCGCACTTTGTTGGTTCACAATGAAACCGACCCAGTTAAATTATTGCAGACAGTCAACCAAACGCTTTTTGACAACGTAGAGCGCATCAATTGCGGTAAAAGTATGAGCCTTTCTTTGCTGGAATATCGGGGGGACAACATCCTGCGTTTGAGCGGACAGCACGAAGAGGTGATTGTCGTGCGTTCCAGTGGCGAAGTAGAGCGGATTGATACGATGGAGTTAGGCTTTCCCATCGCCTTGGAACCAGATATTGCCGATTTCATTGCTACTACTGAAATACAGTTAAATTCCGGGGATGTTGTCGTACTCTACACAGATGGAATTACCGAAGCTTTTGATATGAATCAAAAGGAATACGGTATTGAGCCAATGATTGAACTTGTTGCCCTTAACAGGGAAAAGTCAACAGCAGAAATCAAGCAAGCTATTATTGACGACGTGCGGCGATACATCGGGGAGCAAAAAGTATTTGATGACATTACTTTAGTAGTAATTAAACAGAAGTAAGTATGGGAGAATTTAGTAGTCCGACTGTCCGACAGTCCGACAGGGAATGAATTCCCTGCCTCAAAGTTAAAGTCCTCTAAAGAGGACTAATGAGTTTAAAAATTTTTATTGTAATATCGTTTCCGGTTGGGTGGGAATGATAAAGTCAAGGTCGTGCAATTCCACATTCCCCCACTCCCCGCTCCCCATCATAAGGAGTGTAACCGGAATTGATATCAGTCCTCATAGCGAGGACTTTAGCTATTAGACAGGGGTTTCAACCCCTGGCGGACTGCCGGGTAGGCGGGAGGATTGATGGACTAAAAGCTTAAGTTGACACCAATTGGCAATGCCGTTTTCATACACCCAAATAATCAAGAACACTTAATGAGAGATGTAATTCTCACGCGATTAATTGTAGGGAAACGGCACTGCCGTGTCCTGATTGGGGGTAATATTAATTCCGATGCAACCGGATTTGATATAATTACTCATCTTGTAAGCATTTTTGCTTGACCCGCCCTAGAACTTACCAATGAATACTATAACCTAAATTGGGCGATCGCTAATAGTTGACAAACCGGATATCGGCACAAAATCGTAACCGTAACTGGTGCGATTTCCGGGTTTAACAGTTACTAACTGAACTACTCGATTACGATCGCCCGAAGGTAAAAACCGAATCGGGCCCGATGCTCCATTTGCCGAAAAATCCGACGCCGATAAAGTTTGTTGAATGCCTGTACGAGTCGGATTGCGCCCTAAACCGGCAATTAACGCGATCGCCGCATCATAGGCTAAAGCTGTGCGCCAACTTACTTCAGCATTCCAAAGTTGTTTGGATGTTTGGGGAAAATTTGACTGCGGATCTGCGAGAATGTGCCAAGGAACAGCTAGCACCATATCTGTTGCTGCTGCGCCACCGATTTGCAGTGTTTTAGCAGTATAAGCATCGTCTCCTGCTAGTAACGGCAGCCGTTTGGCGTTTACTTGCACTACTTGCAAAGCTTGGTCGAGCGTGGCTGAATTGGATGCTAACATAATCACTTCTGCTCCTTGGGCGATCGCACTTTTAACGCTCTCGGCCGCATTAAAATTGCCCTTAGCAAAGTCAAATTCGCCTACTATTTGTCCTCCATCTCCGTAAATAGCAGTAGTGAATTCATCTTTTAAAGATTTGCTGTAACTGCTGGCAGAATTGAAAAATATAGCAGCTTTTTGCTTTTGCAATTTTCCCAGCATATAGCGGGAAAGAGCATTAGCTGCAAACCGATCGCTCGGCACTGTCCGAAATATATTGTTGCCAACTCCTGAAAGCTGCACCGACGTACTTGTGGGAGAAATTGCTACTAATTGTTTTTGCTGGTAAATCTTGCTGGCTGCTAGCGTTGTATCTGAACCAAAATGCCCGATAACTCCTAAAATTTCTGAGTTATTTGCCAAAGCACTGGCAATTTGTGCGGCAATTTCTGGCTTGTTGTCATCGTTAGCAATTACCACTTTTAATGGAGTACCGCTAATGCCGCCGCTTTGGTTGATTTCATTTTGAGCTTGAGCTACGCCCCGCAGAATTTCTAGAGCAGCATTGATATCGCCGCCAATGGGAACCGCAGTGGCAATTGTGTAGGATTTTTGAGCTCCGATGCGGGCGTTGTTGAGGTAAATTAAGGCTTCGGGATCGTTGCGATTGGTTTTCAGCGAAGCTTGTAAGTCGGAAATAGCTGCGTTATAGTTGCCAGATGCGATCGCCTGTACTGCTGCTTGTTTAGTTGTTGTGGCTTGCTCTGCTGGAAGTAACAGTTTTTCGCCAGCACTCAGACGCTGCCCAATTGCCTGCTCTGATTGCGGCGAATTACCCGTCGCCGAGTTGGGAAAAGTCTGATTTTGGGGTGATAAACCCCCGACATTGATGCTGCCTCGGCTTGTCAGCCACCAAATACCTGCACCGGCTAGCCCGATCGTAATTAGGAGGGATAAGATGAGAACAGCAGTTTCATTTTTTTGTGACATAATTTTACCTTTTTAGATTTTTGAAATAACGAAGTCATTAGTCATTAGTTATTAGGAGGGAGTCAAAAACATTGACCAAGGAGAAAAAGTGATTTTAACTTGGCGATCCCGAATTGATGTAGGGTGCGTCAGATAGAGTGATTGGATCTATCAATTGATGCTTTCGGAGCTGAGGCACCCTGCCAGCCTAAAATCCAGTAGTCACTATTCCCTTATTATATGCGATCGCCCGGATCTGATATAATTCAGTAACATTGGCATAGTCAAATCCGGGCGATCGCACTCTTTAGTCTGAATGCTTTCAAGGTGGTTCCACCAGAAAAGTGCAGGAATTTGTATAAGTTACCGCTTCAAAGATTAGTGAACCCTACCCTGCAAGAGCGCCACTTCCTCCATTCCAAATGTAGTTATGCAGGCAAGAAATGATAACTGGTGGATTAGATAAAACGCTGAGTGTTGGAACTGAATTATACAATCTGACGTGAGTAAACCTGAGAACTACCTTGAAAAACACTTAGGGGGTAACTCTTCAGTCCTGTATTTAGTTAAAAATTTTTACGTTAAAGTTGGCTATATATCATAAACATTTGAAAAAAAGCTTTTCTTAATCATATCTTTATTTTTCTCCGCGAGGGGGACAGGGAGGGAGGCTGTAACAGCAAAGGGTTCGGTAAAATAATTAAAGTTTGTTGAAATTTATAAAAATAGCTGCAATACTTTGTAATGTAAAGAGGAAAGTTGAAAAATATCTAAAGACAAACTAATTGGATTGCGATGTCGCTAAGGTAGTATATATGACGGTTTGTCACAGAAAAAGAGTGTTAAGCTCCGCTAAGCTCAGCAAAAGTAAAAGCTCGCTATTTCATTAAGTTCGATCGATAACAAAGGCTAAGGTAAATTCCATGGCAAACTCAGTTTTCAATCAGCCAAACGCAGCAGCAGGAGTGCAGTGGCAGCCACAAGATATTATCCGCGGTCTAGTGTGGAAAATTGCGATCGCAACCTGGCTGTTAATGGCTGTAGGCAGCGCCACGCGAGTCATGAATGCGGGGCTCGCTTGCCCCGACTGGCCGCTGTGCTACGGTCAATTAATACCCGCAGCGCAAATGAATTTGCAGGTATTTCTGGAGTGGTTTCACCGATTGGACGCAGCGGCAATTGGCTTGAGCGCGATCGCACTTTTAGGACTATCTTTGTTTTACCGCAGCCGCCTGCCAAAATGGCTGCCTTGGGCGAGCGCCGGAGCACTATTTTTAATCGTTTTTCAAGGCGTATTGGGCGGCTTGACAGTAACACAACTGCTGAGATTTGACATCGTTACCGCTCACTTGGGAACAGCTTTACTGTTTTTTGGCGCCCTGCTAGTCATCGGTTTCATGCTGACTCCCTACGAAGCTACAGGAAATGTCGGCAAATTAGCTTGGGTAAGTTCGATCGCAGCATTGTTAGTTTACCTGCAAAGTTTGCTAGGCGCATTAGTAGGCTCTAGATGGGCGCTGCACCAATGTTTGGATTCCTCAGAATTGTGCTCGGTAATGAACAGCCACATCGCCGGTATCGTACCAGCTACAGCAGCGACTTTAGCCTTAGCAGTCATGGCTTGGCGACAGCCTGCACTGAGTCCAAACTTGCGAAAACTGGCTAACTGGGCGAGTGTTTGCCTCCTTGCTCAATTAGTTCTGGGATTAGCAACTTTCCGGCTGCACCTTCAGGTAGAACCGCTGACAGTCGCCCACCAAGCAGTCGGTGCTGCTTTGCTGGGAACCCTGATAGCTTTTAGTGTTTTAGCTTGGCGCGATCGAGTTTTATCAGCTTGAGAGATCAGACTAAAGTAAGAGGCGGCGGGTTTATGAATCCTTGTAGCTACACCAAATATATCTCGTAAAACCCGCCACTCCAACCTAATGACTAATGACGAATTCGCAAATAATTACTAACAGCTTACAACCGATGCAAGAAATCCTTACCAACGACAGCCCCCGCATCCACGAAAACTTTTCGCAAGTGGTGAAAAGTTACTATCAACTAACAAAACCCAGAATTATTTTACTACTGCTAATAACAACCTCAGCAGGAATGTGGATGGCCGCAAAAGGAGAAGTCGATCCGCTATTGCTGGTATCAACTATTACCGGAGGTGCTTTAGCTTCTGCGTCGGCGAATACGATTAATTGTGTCTACGACAGTGACATCGATTATATTATGGAGCGCACCCGCTGGCGGCCGATTCCTTCCGGGCGTGTCAAGAAGCGGGATGCTTTGATATTTGCGATCGCCCTAGCTACAATATCCTTTACATTGCTCACAGTTGTTGCCAACTTATTAGCCGCATTGCTAGCAATGTCAGGCATCGTTTTCTACGTCCTAATTTACACCCACTGGCTGAAGCGTCACAGCGTGCAAAACATCGTCATCGGCGGTGCAGCAGGGGCGATTCCCCCGCTAGTTGGGTGGGCTGCGGTTACGGGAGATTTGAGTTGGGGTGCGTGGCTGCTGTTTGGGATTATCTTCCTGTGGACACCGCCGCATTTTTGGGCATTAGCAATGATGATTCGCGACGAATACAAAGAAGTAGGCGTCCCGATGTTACCCGTAATTGAGGGCGACGAAGCCACAGCCCGCCAAATTTGGATTTACACCTTATTGATGATTCCTGCAACTTTGCTGCTAGTTTATCCCCTGCATTTAGCGGGCGCGGTGTATGCGGGAACAGCTATTTTCCTGGGTGCTATTTTTGCCCAAAAAGCTTGGTTGCTGTTGCAGACTCCAGAGGATAAGATTGTGGCGCGATCGCTCTTCAAATACTCTATTCTGTATCTGATGCTATTGTGCGCGGGAATAGTCGTTGACAGTTTGCCTGTGACTCATAATTTTACTACTGCTGTTGTACAAAATGTGCAAACTTTGATTAGTGCAGTTGTGATGTAGTCTGCTTTTAGAACCCCGGCTTCTTGAAGAAGTCGGGGCTCTCGGTATTTAGCTATTTTTCAAGTATTTACCCAAAAACTCTAACTGGTTCACCATTTCCTCTGCTGTCTTATTAGCAGTTAGTTCCATAATGACTCTAACTTGCTCGCCCACGGAATAGTCTTGTGAGATCAGCGCAATGCCAGCATGAGATTCCTCTCTGCCAAGGAACTCAGTATGTAACTGACAGAAGTCTCCAATATTGTGACTGTACAAAACTCTGTTTTGACTGGCAGCTAGCCGAAGTTGTTCTTCGTCGATTAATCCTTCTGTTTGAGTTTCGTTGACTGTGGTTACATCGACTTGACGTGCCCGTAATGCCCGTAGTAGGGACTGATCCTGGGAGTCTTCATCTAGGTAAAGCCTAATCTCACTCATGCTTCTTTACCAAAGTTGCTGTACAAAGCTTCAAGACGCTTGGCTTCTGCTGCTTGATTAATCAAATCAGTTTCAATTTCTTGGGTGTTGGCATGATAGTAAGTTAATGCAGCGTAGACTTCGGCGAGGGTGAGATGTCCGATGCGATCGCAAATCTCTTCAGCATTCAATCCTCGCTTGTACCAGGTTACAATCCGGCGAACGGTAACGCCTTTACCGACGATGTGGGGACATCCACCATGCAGTCCGGGAGTGCGTGTAATGAGCGTACCAATGTCAATAGATACTGCTGTGGTCATAAACTATGGAAGTTTGAAGGGACTGATCTCTATTACAGCATAGCGATCGCAGAATTAGATCGCGGCGTGAGTTTCGGGCGATAAATGAAGTAAGCTAAAGACAAAGATTTTAAACAATTTTAAGCAATGCCAGCATCCGTTGCTTATCTGTTTGACAGAATCACAGTGAACCCAAGACAATGTGGCGGTCGTCCCTGCATCCGGGGAATGCGGATTCGAGTCATCGATATCCTAGAGTTGCTGGCTGCGGGTGAGCAAATTTTTAAGTTTATTGAAGAATTTCCCGACTTGGAAATTGACTATATTAAAGCTACGCTTCTGTATGCAGTCCGCAAGCTCGATCGTCCTGTTTTAGCCGCATGACAATTTGGTTGAATTTTCATCGAACGGCAGCAATTGCTATGTGAATTAGTGCCACTTTTGGTGACATACATCAGCGATCGATCGGCGGTACTTTTCTCTTCTATTGGGTATTGTACCGCAACTGCGATACAATTATAAGTTCGACTGCTAGATTTTCGTAAACTCGTAATCAGTTTATATATTTCGGGAATGTCTGAAAAAACTCTGCTAAGTGAAATTGTTCATTGTCCCCATGCACGAGAGTGTCAAGAAGATCTTTCTGTTGAAAATCCATGTCGTAAAATTGTTGACTCTCAAAATGCAATTGGGTTAGAAAAATTTCAAGTGCCTGAACCTTGGAGTGGACAGATAGAGCAAGCACCCATTCTCTTCCTGAGTTCAAATCCATCAATTGGCTCTGATGAAGATTACCCAACTTGGGATTGGTCATGTAGCGAAGTACACGATTATTTCAATTACCGTTTTGGAGGAGGACGTAAGCACTGGATCGTTGATGGTACAAAATCCTTGCTAAAAGACGGGAAATATAGTCGCTCTACTCGATTTTGGGCAGCGGTTAGACAACGTGCGATTGAGCTACTTCAACGGAACGTTAGTCCAGGCATTGATTATGCGCTTACCGAGATAGTGCATTGTAAGTCTCGTGCCGAAACTGGTGTAGAAGAATCACAGGAGCAATGTGTGGAAGCCTACTTGTTGAGAGTTTTAGAACTAGCAAGAGCAAAAGTGATAGTGGTACTGGGGGCACGCGCAAAGCAAGTGATTCAAAGCCAATTCAATATCTCTACAGCAAATTCAATATCCGAGTTCGTTGAGATAGGGAATCGTGAAAGATTTTTTGCTTTTCTCCCCCATCCAAATGCTCGGACCCACCGTTCTTTTGCTAAGTGTTTACAGGGTGATGAACTTGAAAAGTTACGCGCTTTTTTGCGGTAGCATCAAAATACGGCAAGAGATGCGCGCACTCGAACAACGCCAATGCACCCGACCGTCGAGATCCTGTCGGTGGCAGTCTGAGGTAATTTGCGGCGGGTGATTGGCAACGTTAGACCGCTAAATCTGAGTTGGGTAGTGGCTTGAATGTATCTATCAAATTCCAACCCAAAGGTGAATGTCATGCAAGCTAAACTTCAAGAACAACTTTCTCCTGATGCCGAAGTTATTTTGGGACGTTTGCCAGAACGAATTAAAGCTGCTCTAATTGCGCGTGCTGCGAAAATTGAATATCCGATCGCCATTTCGATCGCCAGTTTTCTCGACACAGAAGCATTAGCTTTCGTAGATTGCAAACCAGGACGCGGGCAGTAAAATCGAGAAGTCCCAGGCGATGAAGTTTTTGATAAGGTGAAAGCCCGATCGCTAAAATGATGAATAGATGTTGCTGCCAAGATAACCATGACCACCATCACCCTCAACCTCTCTCCCGAACTCGAACACCAGATCCGCACTGAAGCGTCTCGACAAGGCGTTGAACCCGATCGCTACATCCTCAACGCCCTGCAAGAACGCCTCCAGCCTAGACTTCCAACCACCCAACCTACAGAAGCCGACTTGCTGCAACAAATTAACATCGGCTTTAGTGCACAAACCTGGGAAGAATACCATGCCCTCATCGCCAAGCGTCATGCCGAAACCCTGACTCCCGAAGAACACAAGCAACTGATCCAAATGAGCGATCGCCTTGAACAACTCAATGTTGCCCGCATTCAAGCCTTAATTCAACTCGCAACCTTCCGCAACCAACCTCTGACGGAGCTCATGCAAACCCTCGGCATCAATCCTCATCCTGAGATCGTTGATTATGCCTGAATCCCGCCTCACACAGCAGCAACGATAATTCATTAAACAACGCGCCAATGGTTGCTGCGAGTATTGTCTCAGTCAAGCTAAATTCTCTCCAGACCCCTTCTCCATTGAACACATTATCCCTCGATCCAAAGGTGGCACCAGTGATTTGGATAATCTGGCGATCGCTTGTCAAGGGTGCAACAATTTCAAATACAGTCATAGTGAGGCGATCGACCCCGTTACAGGTGGCTCCGTCCCACTTTATCATCCTCGACAGGATAACTGGAGCGAACACTTTACTTGGAGCAGCGATTCGACTCAAATGTTGGGCTTAACACCAACTGGACGCGCTACCATCGATCGGCTGCAACTCAACCGAGAAGGAGTAGTCAATCTTCGAGGAGTCCTGCATTCTATCGCTCTACATCCACCTCACAATGATTCGTAATTGGATATCCGATCGCAGCGGTGATCTAAATGGCGATCGCCCTAATCTCGACACACGTTACACCCACACCCCTAACGCTTTCAATGTCGATTTTTGAGCATTCGTCAATCCCGTTGCGCGTTGAATATTCATGCCTTTATACGATCGCCCATCAACGTCCGCTAATACAGCCACCAGTTGCGACATCCCACACTTTAATGGTGCGAATGATAAATTAGGTCTTTTGGGCAATGATATAAACATGATTTTCAGGATACTGGTCATATTCGAGATGGCGACAGGTGCAATGATGCTCAACCAGAATTTGCAGAAAAGTATCTACACCCAAAGTGCTGTAATCAAAGTCTTGACCTTGAAATGCTCCCGAAACCTCGCTGCTTGTATGTCCGCCGCCACAAGTGAACAGGAGCACTCCATTGGGTTCAAGCGCATCGCATAGCTTTTGTATCACAGGCGCTTGCTTGTTTATTGGCAGATGAAACGTGCTATCCCACGCTGCAATCAGGCTGTAAAGTTTCGGCGGCTGCCAATCACAAATGTCTTCCCGGTAAAACGTGATTTCTGGATGTAGCCGCTGGGCTAAATCGATCATTTCGCTAGAAATATCAAGTCCTTCCGGCTGAAATCCATGCTTGGATAAGCTCTTGATAAAACGCCCGCTGCTTCCACACCCGACATCAAGTGCTGCGTGCTGTTTAGAAGTAAATTTGATCGCCCGTTCTAATTGGGCAATCCCGTAGGTTGAATCTTGATGCTGAGTTTGCCACCATTGGGCAATTCTGTCGTAGCGGGCCGATGTATCATTTGGCTCCATAGAGTGACCTCATCAGTGTCGATCGAGATTTTCAGGACAATTAAAATCTTTCTCTACGGTACACCCAGACTACGCGATCGCCCCTAACCCTCTCAATGTCGCTTTTTGAGCGTTTGTTAATCCCGCCCGGCCTTGAATATTCATTACATCTTGAACACTACCAAATTTTTAAATGTTTCAACTTCTGGCTGTCAGTGGGAAAGTGGCGATTTCAGTTGCAGATTCTGGCAGAGGGGGGGCGTAGACAAAGATAAGTTAGCGGCCCTAACAGCGGAACTAGAGATACTGCCCAAAAAATGCGATCGTCCGCGAGTCCGCGGCGTGCCATGTCGTCTCCCAGAAGTGAGGGAAATATTACAGCCATCAAGCAACAATCCCAAGTTATTAAATGCACAAAAGGAATTGACTGCCACTGCTTGACAAAATCTCCCCAATCTCCATTTAACCAAGCCCAAGCTAACAGCCAGATAGTAGTTAGTAAAAGTACAATGCCTGTCCAGCGGGAGTCTGATATTTTGATTAACATATCTTTGCGGCCGGAAAATTCTTGCTGGGGCTGGCGGAGGAGTAAGTAGGGAATTAAGCCGATGATGCCGGCGCCGTTGGAAGCGAGGAAAGCAGGCAAGCGCGGATATATTTTGGGTTCTCTCATCAATGAATAGGAGGCAAGCGTAGACCATCGGCCACACTCCCATGAGAGCGAATATAGTGACAAGGTAGGGGTTGATTCCTTCTAGCTGGAATTTGAGCATTTTTTCCATAACTGTTAGCGTTCCGGGCGGATCTAGAGGAGCTAGCAGTAAGGTGTAGGCAATAAATGTTGCCCAGAGCAACCCCAGAAAAATTTTTGTTTTCATTATTATATATAACGAGTATTTGAAGCCGAATAAATTAAATTATGGTAAAGTAATGCCCGACTTAGGCGCGTCTATCTTAGGTCATAAGCACTTCGATTGGAACAGCGGCTGCAAACCCCGTTTTAGTTCGGGGATGAAAGGCTCTACAGCAGGCGATCATTACTTTAGGCAGACGCAGGGGCCATGTCAGGAGAGATACATTTTAAAGAATCGGTTGTTTTTATTACAAAACCCCTTAGCAAAGGAGTTTCAGCGGTGAACTTAATATCTGTAGAGGAACTCAAAGCGCTGGTACAACAATCTCCTGGATTGTGCGTCTCTATTTATATGCCAGTCGCTCAAGGAACAGAAATTCAACAAAATCCGATTCGGTTCAAAAATTTAATCAGAGAGGCTGAAGACAAAATAGTAGAGTACGGATTTGACAAAAAAGAAGCTGCCCAATTGCTAGAGCCAGTCCGAGCCGAAATTGACCAGGAAAACTTTTGGGAAAATCAAAGCAACCTGCTGGCGATTTTTGTCGGTTCTGGATTTTTTCGCTACTATACCTGTCCGGTGAATTTTGACGAATTAGTGGTTGTAAGCGACAATTTTCACGTCAAACCGCTGATGCCTCTGCTGACAGGAGATAATTTCTTTTATGTTTTAGCTCTCAGTAAAAAGGAAGTGAGGCTGATTGAGTGTACGGCTTACAGTGCTCGGGAAGTTGAAGTTGAAAACTTGCCGAAAAGCCTTGAGGAGGCTCTGCAATATGACCCGACAGCTAAAGATGGTCAGTTTCGGATTGCTACTTCAAAAGGAGGCACTAATAATTCTTTTCAGCAGCCGGGAAGTTTTCACGGCCAAGGAAGTCCGGATCGAGATGAGCCCCAGCAGGAAATATTGCAGTATTTCCACATAATCGATGCGGCGCTGCACGAATATTTGCGTAATAAAAAAGCTCCTTTAGTGTTAGCTGGAGTTGAATATTTGCTCCCGCTTTACCGAGAAGCCAATACCTACCCGCATTTATTTGAAGAAGGAATTACAGGCAATCAGAAACTTCTCAAGCCGGAAGAATTGCGGGCCGAAGCTTTGCCGCTGGTAGAACCTTTGTTTTTGCAGGCTCAGTCAGAGGCGATCGCACAATACCACGATCTGACAGGAAGCGATAAAATTTCTGCTGACTTGAAAGAAGCTGTTTCGGCTGCTTATTTTGGACGAGTCGATCGACTGTTTGTTGCTCTTGGCGTTCAGCAGTGGGGTAGCTTTAATCCCGAGACGAACTCGGTGCAAATCCACCCCGATGCAGAATTGGGTGACGAAGATTTGTTGAATGTCGCAGCAATTCAAACTATTCTCAACGGCGGAACTGTTTACGCTATGCCGCCGGAAAAAGTGCCGAACGAGGCACCTTTAGCTGCTATTTTTCGCTATTAATTTACCAGGTTGAAACCAATGGAATCTACTTCAATGACAAATTCCGACAAACAAAACCAAAGTAGCAGCGGCGATACCGAACGCTGGGCATCTTTAATTGGTGGCGGGGCGCTGGTGCTTTTTGGTTTGTCGCAGCGTTCTTTGCGAGGTGCTTTGCTGGCAGTTGCGGGCGGCGGTTTAGCGGCGCGCGGTCTGGGGGTTGTGGAGGGTTTGCAGTCTGCTGCAGATCCGAATCAAAGCATTAAAGTTGAAAAGACGGTGACGATCGACAAACCGGCTGATGAATTGTACCGTTTATGGCGCAATTTTGAAAATTTGCCTCGGTTTATGAAGCATCTCAAACACGTTACGGTCATCGATGAAAAGCGTTCTCACTGGATTGCCAGCGCGCCGATGGGTAATAGTGTGGAATGGGATGCAGAGATTGTCCGCGAAGAAGAAAATCGCTTAATTGCTTGGGCGTCTGTGGAAGGATCTGATGTTGAAAATTCGGGTTTTGTGCGCTTTCAACCGGCATCCGCAGGACGCGGAACTGAGGTAAAAGTTGTCATCGAATACAACCCTCCCGGCGGTGCAATTGGTGCTGGTGCTGCTAAACTATTTGGCGAAGCTCCCGAACAGCAAATTGCCAATGATTTACGTCGCTTTAAGCAGTTGATGGAAGCTGGGGAAATAGCGACTACGGAAGGTCAATCTTCGGGCCGCAAGTAAGTATCGCACTTTTGGTGGTAAGCCCTTGTAGGGACACGGCGAGTGTAGGGACTTAGGCCAAGCCCATAGGTGTTCAACTTAAGCTTTTTGTCCACCAGTCCTCCCGCCCACCCCTTAGTCCGCCAGGGAATGAATTCCCTGTCTAATAGCTAAAGTCCTCTCAAAGAGGACTAAAAAACTCATTAGTCGTCTTCAGACGACTTTAGCTTTGAGGCAGGGGTTTCAACCCCTGTCGGACTAACTGAAAAACTCATTAGTCGTCTTCAGACGACTTTAGCTTTGAGGCAGGGGTTTCAACCCCTGTCGGACTCTCGGTTGTACGTTAAGTTGACACCTATGGACTCTTGGAGTGTCCCTACGGCACGAGCGATCAAGTGGGATGTCCTTGAGTACAAAACGTAGAGTTTGTGCTCTCAAGCTATTTGTTGTTTACCTGATTAGCTGATGTCATCTCAAGTGGTTTTCGGAAATGCGGGCGTTGAAGGTGCAAGTCGGGGCGGTTGGTTTGCCGGTCACTTTATGACGCCTGAAGATGACCCGCGATCGACTTCTGTTTTAGAGGTAAAATGGGGCACTCACCCCGCCGGAGATTGTAGGACTCAGTGGGCGGTAAATGCGGCAGCCACGACGCTTTCTATCCTGGTAAAAGGGCGGTTTCGCCTACAATTTCCAGAGCAAGAAATCTTGCTTTCTCGCGAAGGAGATTATGCTCTCTGGCTGCCGGGAGTGCCTCATTATTGGTCGGCCGAGGAGGATTCGGTGATCGTCACTGTGCGCTGGCCTTCCCTGTCGGGAGATAGTTCTGGAGTTAAGAATTAACTTTAACTTCTGGAACCAAAACGCGGCCGCTATAACCCGCGCGCTGGTAGCGATCGATCGCCTCTGATGCAATAACACCCGCTTTCCCACTCTCCACCAAGGCTACGCAAGCACCGCCAAAACCTCCGCCCGTCAGCCTTGCGCCGAAGACTCCCGGAATTGACTGCAAGATTGCCGCCAGCGTGTCTACTGCAGGCACCGAAACTTCGTAGTCGTCGCGCTGACTGGCATGGGAAGCATTCATTAACTCGCCAAAACGCTCTGCTGGCAAAGATTTTACCGCTTCGAGTACCCGGTTGTTTTCAGTAACCACGTGCCGCGCTCGTCTTCTGAGGGGTTCCGGCAATACTTCGACAGCTTGGGGATCGGCGATATCTCTGAGAGCTTTAACTCCCAATATCCGCGCTGATTCCTCACACTCGGCGCGTCGCTGATTGTAGCCGCTTCCTGCTGCCAGTTCGTGGCTTTCGCCACTGTCAATTATTAAAATTTCTGTGTTTGTGGGAAAAGGTATCGGGTGGCATTCGAGGCTGCGGGTGTCGATCAATAGCATGGTGTTGGTGTCTGCTAAACTCGACGCCATTTGATCCATGATGCCGCAGTTCAAGCCGGCATATCGG
The DNA here is from genome assembly GCF_036701585.1 of Microcoleus sp. POL10_C6. Classification (NCBI taxonomy): domain Bacteria; kingdom Bacillati; phylum Cyanobacteriota; class Cyanophyceae; order Oscillatoriales; family Microcoleaceae; genus Microcoleus; species Microcoleus sp. POL10_C6. The sequence continues at coordinate 116,474 of NZ_JAUBRB010000014.1, forward strand.
ATTTCGACTTGCTGTCCGATTTGAGCTAGGCGCACGTCGTCTAGGGGGAGGTTCAGCAGCGCGCGCAGTCCTCTGAGGGTTGCTATTTCTAAAGCGGCGCTGCTGGACAAACCGGCTCCGATCGGCACAGTCGAGGTAATGTAGAGATTTATTGGCGGTATTTTGTATCCTTCTTTTTCTACAAGTCTCAGGCAGCCACAGATATAACTGACGAATTTTTGCGGTATGGTATCGTCGTCTGAAAAATTTATGAGTTCGTCATATTCTGCTGAATAAACATGGTGTCGATCGTCGCTGCTGAAGCCGATTTGTACTGTGGTGCGCTGGGGAATCGCTGTTGGAAGTACAAATCCATCGTTGTAGTCTGTGTGTTCGCCCAGCAGGTTTACTCGGCCGGGGGCGCTGGCTGTGGTTTTGGGTAATGTACCAAATACTCGTTGGAATTTCATTTTTGGGGAATTGGTAATTGGTTCTTGGTTAGTTGTTATTGGTTATTTGGAAAAACAGCTATCCGTGTATCCGTGCCTTCCGTGTCGTGCTGTTGGTAATTGGGAATAAATTAATTTATTTTTTATCGTTTATCCTTTTATAGTGCCCATGTTTTTTGGTTAGTTCAACCCCTGTTAACAAAAATAAACATGACCGTAGGTTAGGAAAAGATATTGAGCTGTGATAGAATGACAGGCTAAGATTTCTCCAAAAATTCAAAAAATGCGATCGACCAGACCCCGGAAACAGTTTGCTCAACATTGGCTCAAAAGCGAGAAAGCCTTAGATAAGATTGTGAAAGCGGCTTCTTTGGATCGCGATCGCGTCCTAGAAATTGGGCCGGGCACGGGGATTTTGACTCGACGCTTGCTGCCTGCGGCTGAGTCTGTTGTTGCTGTGGAGATCGATCGAGATTTGTGTCTCAAGCTAGCCAAACAACTCGGCAAAACCGACAATTTTTTACTGCTGCAAGGCGACATCTTGGAAATGGACTTAGAGGCTGAACTAACAGCCTTTCCCAAATTCCAAAATCCCAATAAAGTTGTTGCCAATATTCCCTATAATATCACCGGCCCCATTCTGCAAAAACTGCTGGGAACGATATCTGTTCCTGCGGCTAAACCCTTCGATGCGATCGTGCTGTTAGTGCAGAAAGAAGTGGCCCAAAGGCTTTACGCTAAACCGGGTTCGACAGCTTTTGGCGCGCTGTCAGTGCGTGTGCAGTATTTAGCAGAATGCGAGTTAATTTGTGATGTGCCGTCTAAAGACTTTTTTCCGCCGCCAAAAGTCGATTCCGCCGTGGTGCGGCTGCTTCCCAGAGAGATAGAAACTGCGGCGGTTAATCCGCGCTATTTGGAGAATTTAGTTAAGTTGGGATTTGGTAGCAAGCGCAAGATGCTGCGAAATAATTTGAAAGGGGCTGTGGACTTAGATAAACTCGTTCACTTGCTGGAAGAGTTACAGATAAATCCTCAATCTCGCGCTGAAGATTTAAGCGTGGATCAATGGGTAAGTTTGAGTAATAATATGCTCTCAGATGTTTAAAATTCAAGATTGTGTTAGATACCCGACTTCTTAAATAAGTGGCGTATTTGGGAATTCTTTTTTTATCAGGACTTACGCATCGGGGCCCATAAACCGGGTTTTTTACCGAATCTGCTGTGTACAACGAGTCTTTTCGTAAAAAAAATGGTTGCTCAACAATCGGGCGTAATTCCTATTTACGAAAAACCCCTATTTGGTCTGACTACTAACAGTTGAATTGAGGTTTTATGGGGATTCTTAAAGGTTTATTGCAGGCTAATCGGAATTTTAATAATAAATTCTGCACCTTTCCCCGGTGCAGAAATACACTGCAATTCGCCTTGATGTCTTACTGTGATAATTTGATAGCCAATTGATAAACCTAATCCCGTGCCTTTACCTACTGGTTTAGTGGTAAAAAATGGATTAAATAACTGGTTCCTCACGGATTCTGTGATTTCTGGCCCGTTGTTGCTAATTCGGATTTCTACGACTTCACTTTCTAAAAGTTTGGTAGAGATTTTGATGAGGCGGGGATTCGTTTCATGGGCTGCAATCGACTCGCTGTGGCTGTCATCTTCTAAAGCATCAATAGCATTAGCCAGGATATTCATAAACACTTGATTTAGCTGTCCGGGGTAGCACTCTATTCGGGGTAAATTGCCATATTCTTTGATAACTTGAATATTCTCCAAACCGGGCTTAGCATTCAATCTGCTTTGCAAAATCATCAGTGTGCTGTCAATTCCTTCATGAATGTCGGCTAATTTCATTTCTGCTTCGTCAAGGCGAGAAAAAATTCGCAGCGACTTGACAATACCAAAAATCCGCTCAGCGCCGTTTATCATAGAAATTAATATTTTTGGCAGGTCAGAGATGATAAAGTCTAAATCTATAGACTCGATTTTTTCTTGAACTATGGGTATGGGATTCGGATATTGCTCTTGATAGAGATTCACCAGTTCTAGCAAACTATTGGCATACTGGCGGGTGTGAGTAATATTGCCGTAAATAAAGTTAATCGGATTGTTGATTTCATGAGCAACCCCAGCGACCAATTGCCCTAAAGATGACATTTTTTCGCTGTGAATTAGGTTGGATTGAGCTTGCTTCAATTCAGACAAGGCTTGTTCGAGCTGTTGAGTTTGACATTTTAACTCTGCGGTGCGTTCCTCAACTCGAATTTCTAATTCTTCTTTAGCTTTTTTTAGGGCAGCTTCTGCTAATTGGCGCTCGACAATTTCCGATGCTAGGAGTCGATTGGCAAATTCTAGATGTTGCGTTTGAGACTTTAACTCTGCGGTGCGTTCCTCAACGCGAATTTCTAATTCTTCTTTAGCTTTTTTTAGGGCAGCTTCTGCTAATTGGCGCTCGACAATTTCAGCTTCTAGGAGTCGGTTGGCGGATTCTAACTGTGCGGGACTGGGGAGTGCTAGGGCTTGAGGCATTAAGTCTACCAAAAGTATGGCTGTAGCTAATGAAATAAGGGCAGTAATTGCTTTCATTGTTCCTGAAAGCCAATAGTTAGGATACCAAAGTGTCCAGAGTTCAAATATGTGAGTGATGCCACAGGCGACGATAAAGGCTCCAAACAGGGCAAAGATCCAATCAAAAGGCAAATCTTCGCGTTTTGAAATAAAATAAACCAATGTAATGGGGATGGAAAAATACGCGAGTGCAATGATAGAATCTGAGGCAATGTGAAGCCCGACTAATGGGGTATGCCAGAGATAGCAGTGGCCGTGAGGAATAAATGGCCCGGAAGTAAAAAAAGTTTTCCACATTTCCTGCATAATATTTCCTTTGAGTTGTGAGAAAATGGACTCTGACTGGTGTCAATTAATTTCAACCAGGGGTTTCTTTCACCTGCGGCTTAATCACCTATGCGTTCATATTCTCTGTTAGCTTCAGCAAAAATCAATCTGTATCTGGAAATCATAGGCGATCGCCCCGACGGATTCCACGAACTGGCGATGGTACTTCAAAGCATAGATTTAGCCGATCGAATTGACTTGCGCGCGATCGGTACGGACACGATTCGCGTGCGCTGCGATCACCCGCAAGTCCCTCCTGATAAGAATAACCTGGCCTACCGGGCGGCGGATTTGTTGGCGAAGCAATTCCCCGATGCTTTGGCGAAATACGGCGGAGTCGAGATTGCTATTCACAAGCAGATTCCGGTGGCGGCGGGGCTTGCCGGCGGTTCTGCAAATGCGGCTGCGGTTTTAGTCGGGATGGATTTGCTGTGGCAATTGGGACTTACTCAGTCGGAGTTGCAAGAGTTGGGGGGAACCTTGGGTTCGGATGTGCCTTTTTGCATTGCTGGAGGTACGGCTTTGGCAACTGGTCGCGGAGATCAACTGTCGCCGCTGCCTGATTTGGGGGGCTTTTTTGTGGTGTTGGCCAAGTACCGTAACCTCAGTATTTCTACGGCATGGGCGTATCAAACTTATCGCCAGCAGTTCAGTAGTTCCTATTGTGCAGCGGAAGATTTGGAGTGCCGTCGGCAACGGCTGCATTCGGGCCCGATGGTGGGGGCGATCGCCCAAAAAGATCGATCGAAAATTGGTCAATTGCTACACAACGATTTAGAAAAAGTTGCTTTGCCTGTGTACCCGCAGGTGTTGCAGTTGCGGCAGGCTTTTGAGTCGGCGGGGGCTTTGGGAACGATGATGTCGGGTTCCGGGCCGACGGTGTTTGCGCTGGCCGAGTCTTCAGAGCAGGCTCAGCAAGTTATGGAACGGGTTAAAATTGCGATCGCTTCTCCAGATTTGGATTTTTGGGTAGCACAGTTTAGCAATACTGGAATTCAGATTTTTTCGGAGGGAAACGATACGAAACAGCCGATTTCGAGGGTGTAACTCGCAGAGGGTGCGATCGCGATCGCCCGTTAAACCTGTCTAACAGGCGATGGTAAAGATGAATCTAACTTTTCGCAGAGTCTATGGAACTCGAAGAACTGATAAAATGTCATTCAACAGAGATTTTAGTTTTGGTGAATTAACCAAAAATCTAAAATCTAAAATCTAAAATCTAAAATCGCAATGACTGATTTAACTAATCCAGATTCTACTTCTCAGCCTCCGAGTTCGGCTGGAGATGCAACCTCTGCATCTTCCACGCCGCCGACGGTTTTGCGGTGTCTGACTGGTTCGCTGATGGCGGGCGGGTTTGCAGCAGCTTTGTACGCGCTAACTTTGTCGATCGCCCAAACTTTTGCTAATAAACCGATTCATTCTGACAATGTGACTGCAATTAATATTGCGGCGGCTGTGCGAACTTTAGTAATGGGAATTGTGGCTTTGGGTGCGGGTGTTTTTGCTTTTGCATCTGTGGGTTTGATGCTGCTGACTTTGCAACTTTTGATTCAAAAGTTGGTGAAAAAACCCACAGGTTGAAGTCTACAGGTTGAAACAATCAGGCTACACAAACTCTTCTCCGCAAGGCAAAGACTGCATAGTAAGATCGAAGCAATGGAATTATTTACGATCGGACACTCCAATCTGAGTATTGAAGCGTTTATTTTGCTGCTGCAACAACACGGAATTACGGCGGTTGCGGACGTGCGATCGCATCCGTTTAGCCGCTATTTACCTCATTTTAATAAATCCGAAATTAAAGCTTCTCTGTCAAGTGTCGGCATTCAATATGTTTTTTTAGGCAAAGAGTTGGGCGCGAGACCGGAGGATTTAAGCTGTTACGATACTAGCGGTAAAGCTTTATACGATCGCATAGCAGCAACTTCTCTATTTTCCGCAGGAATTCAGCGCTTGCTAAAAGGCGCCGCCAATTATAAAATCAGTTTAATGTGTGCGGAAAAAGACCCGATTACTTGTCACCGGACTATTTTAGTTTGCCACAAGTTGAAAGATTTTAACTTGCAGATTAATCATATTCTGTCAGATGGCAATTTAGAAGCGCACCAGCATTTAGAAGAAAGACTTTTGAGCAAGTTTAACAAAGGAAAAAAAAATAATGAGCCAATTCAGCTAAGCTTGTTTGAATTAGAGCCTAAAGTTAAACAGGAAATAGTTGATTTAGAAACCGCTTATTATCGTCACGGATTGGAAATCGCTTATGTCACAAAAGAAAGCAATTAATTTATTTACAATTGGTTTTACTCAAAAAAGTGCGGAGGAGTTTTTTGGGATTTTGATGAAAGCGGGAGTCCGCAGGGTAATCGATACACGGCTGAATAATGTATCACAGTTAGCAGGTTTTGCTAAGCGGAAAGATTTAGAATATTTTCTGCGAACCATTGGTAATATTGAGTATGTTCATGTGCTGGATTTAGCGCCGACTCAAGATATTTTGGATGATTATAAAAAGAAAAAGGGAGATTGGGATGTTTATGAACAGAAGTTTTTGGGCTTAATGGGCGATCGACAAATTGAACACAAGGTTTCATCGGATATTATGGACTGTGCGTGTCTGCTTTGTAGCGAACCAAAACCTCATAATTGTCACCGCCGCTTAGTTGCTGAATATCTCAGCGATAAGTGGAAAAATGTCACAATTAATCATCTTTGATTTAATGAAAATATTAGATAATTGTGGGATGAATCTAAGATCTAAAATCTAAAATCTAAAATCGAATGACTCGGATAATTTGTCTCGCTAATTCGTGGAAACGCGGCGACAGGTGCATCGCCGGAATTAATGAGGTTAAAGGTAAGTGGGTGCGTCCAGTTTCTGACTTACCAGATGGTCAGATTCCTAAAGAAATGCGGCAGATAAATAGACTTGAACCCGCGTTGTTAGATGTTCTAGAAATTCCTCTGGCGAAGACGGGGCCAGACTTTGGGTTTGAGTGTGAAAATCTTTCTGTTTTACCGGGAGAATGGCGGCAAGTCGGGAAAGTTCCGCCAGCATATTTGCTGAAATATTGCAAGAGTCAAGAATATATTTTGCACAACGATTTGCGATATGTTACGGTGGAATATATGCAGTCTTTGCCAATGTGCGATCGCCTAACTTTGCAATTAGTCAAAGTAGTAAGATTTACGGTAAAAAAGCTAATTCAAAGGTTTGAAGGTGGTAATAAATGGGAAGGATCTATTGTCACCAAGTATAACCAAAAATTGACCGCAACAATTACCGATCCGGTGTTTATTAGAAAGTTAGAGTTGGGCTATCGACCGCAAAAACCTTGTTTGGTAACAGTGAGTTTGAGTATGCCTTGGCGGCCGGATGATTGGGAGGGAGATGACCCTTGTTGGAAGTTGATTGCGGGCGTGATAGAGTTGCCGGAAGGTCTGGTTCATGATGAAGTTTTGTTTTGACCAAAATGGGCGATCGATTATTTATTTCTTTTTATTGACCGCAAAAACTCTGTTCGTGCTATAATTCTGCGGGACTATAGCAGAAAGGGGTGCTTTTTTATGAAAGCAGAATTTTATTTTGACTGTCACAAATATATTTGCAGTTTAGTTCAAGTAGATTTTGTCAAAGAATTAAAAATAAAAAATCATCAAGGTTTTGTTTTGGCTGTTAAGCAAGGACAAAAGATTGGACTTTTGGGAAAAAGTCGCCATAATGCTAAACAAGTTGATGTATCTAAGCCACATTTTTATAATGTAATTAAAGCGGCTATGAGCGCTTTGGAATTAGAAACTAAAAATGAGGTGATATTAGAGAGAAATCGAACTCTTGCTGATGCCGAAAAAATGATTCAGCAGCAAAACCGAGAAATTCGCATTCTCAACGAACAGATTAGAATGCTGGGAACTAAGGTTGAGGAATTGTCAAGGGAAAAGCAGCAGTTATCAATGCAGCTAGTAGACAAGGAAATCAGAGAAACTGAAATTAGTCAAGAAATTGATAACTTTCCGGCTTTGGAGGAAGATTTAGTGGCGGCGGAAATTGAGCATCGGATTGAAGAAACTGAAATTAGTCAAGAAATCGAAGAATTGTCGGTTCAAGCTTCTGGGTTGGACGTGCAGTTAATAGAAAATCTACCGGATTATGAGGGAATTGATGTAAAGGAACAAATGACCGAAAGCGATGTTAAAAGTGTCACTGTAGAAATTAGAGAAGAAGTAGAATTTCAAGGAGGCGAAACAGAAATTAAGCGACTGCCTAAAAGAGGTTCCCAGAGAAGAATGAGAAAGAAATAATGATGATATATCTTTTCTAGAGTGTGAGGCGCTATTTATAGCGAAAATGTGCGCCATATACACGCTAAATATAGAGTTGATGCGTATCTATTGTGCATCTTTTATTCCTCGCTATGTGGCAAATTTTCTCTAATTAGGGCTTGCTGAATATATCGATGGCACTTGACGTAGCCTGGGTTATGCGCTCGCGAGAGCGAGGGTAAAGTGCAA